>JAPPAB010000065.1 GCA_026705765.1 Gemmatimonadota bacterium | reverse complement strand
GTACTAAGGCTTTCCAACTACATGCTAATCATACTGCCCCAACACTCCCGGAAGACCCTCGATAATCGCCACAGCGCGGTTGACGGTATTCCACGTTTTACCTGTACCCGGCGGACCATAAAGGATTTGGTTCAAAGGATGTAAATGTTCCAGAGTATCTGAGGTATCTGGTTTTGGTAGTTCATCTATATCAGGTTCAGGTCCGTTCTTAATCGAATTTCCTGTCAAACTATTAATCAAGTGAAACGAAGGTTTGTAGCCATCAGTTTTTTCAAAAGCCAAATATGTCTTACCGCCTGGTTTAGCCTCCCGAAACTTCCTTTCATCTGTATGCCCGGATAAATCACATGTTGATTTGTTTATCCACAAGACATGAATTCTGCTATTTTCGTTTAACCCCGACTCGGCATAATCATTTTTCAGCATAAGACCAATCGCTCTTCCCTTTTTTTGCCTTCCTGTCCTGACCAAGATAATATCTCCCCGTTTGGGTTTGGTCAGATGATACTTCCGAGGATCTCCTGTTTCCCCCCACGGTTTTCCAGATCCCGGTCCGCTGGTATAAACCCAATTGTTTTCCTTGAAGTCATCCCAAGAATCGGTTCTATTTACAATAGTATCTATCTGGAAAATTTTACTGTTGTTTATTTGTCCAGATTTTTGCAAATATAAGAACATATTAATTTCATAAGGCTGGCACCCCGGAAATGCTTTCTTGATTTTTTTTAAAACAGATAGATACTTCTCATAACCACCATCTTTGATCTCATTTTCTATTTTTGACAGTGCCGGCAAACCCAGAGCTTCTGATAAAACCTCGGTTGAATTATCCACCGGTAGGAAGTATTTGGGATTTATCAAGAATAGAGTCTGCGTCAGTTTCGAAACTCCAGTATATTTTATCTCTAAGGCGTTCTTAAAATCATCTGGGCCTATCTTTGGATTATCCTGTACTGTCTCCTTGTACAAACGCCAAAGCAAATCGGGAGTAAAGTTTTCTCGTTCATGAAAAAGGAGATGGGCATTAGATTGAGGCGTAGGAAAGATATAAGAGACATCGTTATCCGTATCCGGGAGCGAGCTTTCAATGTCAAATACATCGCTAACGCTGTCGTACACTCGCTGCCGTTGATTTTTGGTATTTTTTGAAGCTAAAAAATAAAAGAACGAAAAGGGATCAATGCCCTCATCGCCATATCGAAGCAGAGTGGGATTTTCACCCCACGCCACCAGTTTCGCTTTTTCAATCAGGTATGCTTCGCCCCCTTCCGCAATTTTCTTTGCTAACTCTCGAAACCACGGTACCCAACTGTATATCTCTTTCATTCGACAGTCTCCATTTATTCGATGGATTCAATGAATTTTGCAGACACTGTCTGCGAAATCTGTAACTGGATTGCGGCTAAAATCATGCCGCAATGACAGACGGGACGGCACAGGGGCCGTCCCCTACAACACCATAAAAAAATCGCTGACCTTACCCGTAAACAACGACATAGATCGTCCTTTCGTATTACTTGTCACGGGAATCCATTTCAAATATTCTCTGTCCATTCTGCAGGAGGCCAAGAGCCAATATCCTGACCCATTGCACGTAGCAAGTCACCGAATGAACTGATCAGCTTGCGGAAGGATCGACATTGAGCATAGGCGGCTTCCATAGAGAATGTCGCGCCGAATCGGCCTACCAATATCTATCTCCCAGGCCTTCGCTTCTGCGATCAAACGCCGCAACAGCACTGGTGCTGCGACTACCTCACCGTGGCCCTCTACGATTGGTTGGATCTTATTCACTTGAGGTCTTCCTCGAACAACGCAATTTCAGATGAATCGGACACGTACTGATCGGCGGCCACCAATGCGTTGGACCGCATCAATTCACCTGCGCCCATCAGATGTTCTTTCAGTGCCACACGCGAGGCTTCAGAAACCGGAGCAATTTGCGTTTCCCCCTCTTCCCAACTCACGATTCGCAAGTGGTGATCCTCAATCCACGAGACGTCGAGAATATCGGGGCTATGGGTTGTTACAATTGTCTGCATGAAACGGCCTGCGTGTCTCAACAAATCGAGAACCGAACCAAGTCCCCCCGGATGTATCGTCACTTCCGGTTCCTCAATCACCAAAACCGAAGGCGGGATCGGCTGAAAAACAGCCGCGAGAAGGCCCAATACACGCAAAGTTCCATCGGACATATTGTGCGCCTCAAACATCACTTGTTCTGACTCTGCCCATCTCTGTGTAAATTCCAGCGATAGCTTGTCGCCCTGCGCCTTTGGCCTCACGTCGGTTGTTCCAGGAACAATTTTTTCCAGAAGATCGCGGATTATCTGCCAGTTATTCGGCGACCTTTTCTCAATCTCTCGCAACACACTGGCTGCGTTACGCCCATCGAAACGCAATCGAAATCCTTGGTCCGGATCTTGTATTTCGCGTAGCTCATCCGGTTGGATTCGGTACACTCGCATCATCGACAAAAACCGAAAAGCCGGCAAAAACCGCTTATCGCCTCCAACCAAGGGCAAAGCAAGGGTGTTCGCTTCCAAAGCTGGGGCCAGTGTGGTCGTGCTACTCCGAAATGTGTTGGGCGAGCGTTCGAACCAGTCGAGTGAACCATCTCGCCGCAAAACAAAGCACTGTTCGCGCACGACTTCAAAGTCATAGTCCGTCACACCACGCAATTCAAATGCGTAAATAGCCCGGCTCGTTTCAGTGTCTAAATTTTCCAGTTCGACCTTCAGCCCCAAGTTGGATGGACGCCTTTTCGAAGTACTTCGATATTCAACCGAAGTGATCCCTCTACGACGATCCAACACTGCTGGCAGGGGGATGATCATCGCCTCGGAGAGAAAAGAGAACGCATCGGCAATATTGCTCTTGCCAGCACCGTTTTGACCGACTAAAAATGTCGGATTACTGAACTCGAGTACTGCCGATGAAAGACTCCGAAAACGCTTTAGTGACAGGCTGCGAAGCATGGGTATATTCATGTTTCACCTCGTATCGTAGATGCAATCCAAAAAATGCTTTATTCAGTAACCGTATCCACATGCGCGCGATAAATCCACGCAGTATCGTGTGCATCGAGGAAATTTGCGTCAAAACCACCAAAATAGAGATATTGCCCCGCATCCTCTAAAAAAGGCGACAATTTGATCGTGCGTATCGCCACCAGAAAAGGATCGCCGGGTTTCCATTGCCCATTCACCTCTTTGACCCGATAGCTCAAATCGGGATATCGGATCAAATAAGCTGCGCCCGGATACCACTCCCCAAAAGTCTGTCCCCCATTCACCTTTGACTGAACACCCATCAAATGAACAGTCTGCCCTGTCACAGAATCGGTAACAGGCACCATATCGCTGTACGCGGCAATAATACTTCGGCCTCTGATAGAACGCCGCCACGCCTTATTGAGCAACGCATCGATCTTCAACTCAACAGTCGCGGCATAATCCTCCTTTGGATCCATGCGAATAATGCGATCAGTGTGAGAAAACAAAAGAGACTCCCCTTCACCTGCTGGAGAGGGAATCGCCGTCAAACCGCGGATACCCGCCTGTTCAAAACTATACGGCGTATCATCCGTGTAAACCGCCTCCCAAACAGGCACCTGCCCATTCACGCGGCGATAAACCGACGTCCCAACCGAAGCGTACAAAACGCCATTTGCCTCTGCAAAAGACATGGGACGCGCTTTAATCGGCCCAAACTCGGACACCTCATCCCATCGAATCTTCCCCAACTGAGCCGGATCATACACCCCCGAATAAATACCCAATTGCCCCGCAGAAACAAAAATGCGATCCACCCCCGTCACCCCATCGCGATGAACAAAAAACGCGCGCACCATGCGCCGATAACCCTTGCCAGACTGAAGCGTAGTCCTCACCCACGAACCACTGTCATCGTCTCGCGTAAAAATATTCGACTCGCCCATCCCGAAAACGCCCCTGCGCCGGTCAGAACCAGCCAGCAAAAGATTTACTCTCTCGGACAGAGGATTGCCCAAGTCATCAGTTTCAAATACCACCGACTTCAGCGCAGTAACCCGAAGATGCGACGCCTCCAGACTGTGGTCTATGCACCACGCATCAGTCGGTGAATCAATCGCCAAAACTTGCGCCCAAGGTATCGCGGTATAAGGATTATCCATCCAATAGCCATTTCCGGCATAAAGCCGCCCCTTGTGCGCCTCGATATGCACAATCTCCGTCCCCCTGGCAAGAGGATCTGCGGAACCAATGCGACCCGCCAGAAAATCACACATCCATGATTGCGTATCGCTATTCATCATCCGCCCCTAATCCAGATGCAAGCGATAGTGTCTGGGACCGATTTTTTCTAATCTACCGTCTTCTAACCACTGCGCTCGGCGTTTCAACGCCAACTGAATCAGCCCCCGACGTGCATCCGCGTCTCGAGGACGACGACGGGGTAGGCGCTGGCGTCGCTGCATGCGCTGCTCGAGTTGATAGCGTCGGGCACGCGGTCGTATCTCTCGAACGTGTTGATCAAAATTTACAGTTTTCAACCTCTGTCCTCCTCAGCCTGATCTCTAAACGCAATCAATGCCTCTATCACGCCTTCAGTTTGCGCGCGGTTTTTGAGATACGCCCAATCAATATCTTGTTGGTATAGCGCCATGAGTTCCTGCGCCCAATTTCCATCATCGGTTGAATCCCAATGGACATAAGCACCCAGCCGATCAATAATGAGATCTTCCACACCGATGATATAGACAGTCAAATCCTCAATCTCGACCTGTGTCACCCTATCTTCAGATCCGGCGAGAACATCATCGGGAATCTCAATCGCAATATCCAGCCCCACATGATGCCAATGTCTGCCCGTCTGGTCAAACCCCCAGCTTTCCAACAAATTGCCAATCTCGGTTCGCCTTGCACTCACGAGATCGACATCCACAGTGGCATAAGCACCAAGCGTATAGAACTCCAGGGCATTGCCACCAACGATGACATAAGGAAACTTTTTCGCTTGCGGCAATGCGGCAGCCACAAGCGCGCAAACATAGAGCCGACGGCGCAATGGATCGGCAATTGTTTTCGCATAATCGAGTTTTTCACGCCATTTTATTTTTGACATACGCAATAAACCCTTTGTTTTTTACCAAATCCTCACCGCGAACCATCACTTCACTGGTATGGGATTGACAGAAAGGGACAGCGCGCGGTCGCGCTCGCTGCGATAAACATCCTGGGACAAAAAACCGCGCGCGTACAAATCGGACAAAAGCGCATCCCGTCGCTCCAACGCGGCAATGGGATCATTCACCGGAACATCCGCACCCTGCGCGAGATCGCACAGCAGCAAAACCTCGCCAGCCGTGAGCTTTGAATGGTGAATATCAAAATGATATTGGGCAGCCCGCTCGAGACCCTGTATGTGACCAAACTGCGCGTAATGCAAAAATGCTGCAACGCGCTCCTCCTGTAATGCGTACGCAAGCAAAAGTGCAAAAACCAGACGGCGAACCGGCTGGTCGGGTGCAAGAGATTCGGAAAGGGTCCACTCTATATCTGATACATCTGACCGCGTGTAATACGCCGTAACCAAATGGGGTACATCATCGGCATAATGCGAAGTTGGCGGCACATTGAGAGCGCGGTGAAAATCATCTCGGTAATCCAGGAAAATTGCAAAAACGCAGATCCCCAAAACGATCGCAGCAATTAGTACAAAAATATGTCGCGCCTTGAAAGCCACACAACCTCCACTCACAAAGTGTACTCAGCCTGTGTAATATCCGCATCAGCAAACTCGTACACGCGAAAAGGATGAGGCGGATCGCAAAAAGCACGCGCCGTCGCAAAGAAAACATGACCTTTCGACACAAGATCCTCACCCTTGTGATAATGCCCACTAAGCACGAGTTTGCAGCGCGAATCTGCGACCAGTGCAGCTTTCAACTCCGCTGCATCGCCATAATTAAATGGATACCCTCCGCTATGCTCGGGAAATATCAAATAGTGTTGCAAATGAATCTGCGGACGCGGATCGCCATCTGACACCACAGATTGAAACCGCGCGCGATCCGCCCCAACGCGCCGTGGCACATGGTGATCCCCCTCCTCGTCAAAAAAAGTAATCACGCGAAAACCCTGCACATCAAAATCAAAGAGCTGATCGCAAAAGACGCGGCGAAAAGACGCGGGATGATCGTGATTGCCATACACATACACAACAGGACAGGAAAGACCGTCAAAACATTCGCGCACGAGAAGAAGATCTTTCTCTCCCAGCGCAATCGTATCGGGATCGTCTAACGCGTCAAGCGGATAATCGACCAGATCACCTGTCACAGCGACCAGATCGGGAGCATGCGCGGCAATATGACGCGCGGCTTCGGTTATGAGATCAGGCCCGCACCCGACATCATCGCCCTCGAGATAGTAGCGAAGATGGAAATCGGAAATATGTGCAATTTTCATGTACAATCCTCAGTCATCAGTTATCAGTTATCAGTTATCAATCCCAAGATACACAGAACCGGGAATGCGGTAAAGGCTTGTTTCGGCTTTTACTTCTCACTTTCCCGCTGGATTTACACATCCTGTTTGCCTATATTGCCACCGTCTGTCAACACTTCAATTTTTTTCAGGAGGTCATAATGCCCGCAGTAGGTGATATCGCGCCTGATTTTCTGGTCAAAGACCACACAGGCCGTGAAGTAAAACTCAGTGATTATCGCGGCAAGAACGTCGTACTCTGGTTTTATCCCAGAGCAAGCACGGGTGGCTGAACGGCTGAAGGTGTGGGATTCCAGGAGCGAATCCAGGACTATGCAGATAGAAATGTGCAAATTCTGGGCGTCAGCACAGACAGTATTGACGCCAATGCCAAATTTGCAAAAACACAGGAATTTGAATATCCCTTATTGTGCGACACAGAACGCGAAATCTGTCTCTCTTACGGGGCTTGTCAATCGGCAGCAGACCGCGCTGCCAAACGCATGACATACCTCATTGCACCCGATGGAACAATCGCGCAAATCCATACCAATGTGGATGCGCGAAAACATCCCGAAGCATTGTTGCCCACGATATAGGGATGCATTGACACCACGGCAGACGGATTGTATCGTCTGCCGTTTTACTTACAAACGAATAGACGAATAGACGAATAGACGAATAGACTAACCCCACCCTACCACCCAACTGCTATCGTTGATTCGTTGATTCGTTGATTCGTTGATTCGTTGATTCGTTGATTCGTTGA
>JAPPAB010000064.1 GCA_026705765.1 Gemmatimonadota bacterium | reverse complement strand
TCAGGCGCGGGCCTGGGATGGCCCGACTGGCCTCGGTGCTGGGGCTGCTGGTTCCCGCCCTCGAGTATTGACGACATCGACCGGGCCTATCTCGCAGAACGCGGACTAAACATCGAAGACTTCAACCCGGTCAAAATGTGGATCGAATACATCAACCGCCTCATCGGCATGATCATCGGCCTGCTTGTCATCGCCACCTTCTTGCGCGCCATCCCATACCGAAAAACACACCCCGCCATCTTCTACGGATCGCTAATAGCCGTCTTCCTCGTCGGCTTTGAAGGCTGGCTCGGCGGTCAAGTCGTACAATCCGGTCTCAAACCCGGCATGATCACCCTGCACATGGCAGGCGCGATGGTACTCTTATGCCTGTTGCTCTACGTCACATTTCGCGCCGTTGACATCCGCCTTCCCGCCACATTGCCCACCCCCAAATTACTCGCCCACCTCTCAGCCTGGCTCTTCATCATCGTATGTCTTCAGATGCTACTCGGCACACAGGTGCGCGAAGCCATTGATCCCTATATCAAAAACAGCGAAGGCGTCGCTCGCAGTGCGTGGATCGCCAATATTGGCCTTATGGACCATATCCACCGATCCTTCACCTGGGTGGTAATTGCCGTCGCCGCTTATCTCGTCTATATCATACGCAAAAATGCAATAGGAGGCTTGCTCAAAGTGAGCAGCCTCCTCGCACTTGCACTCATTCTGTTTCAAGCAGCCACCGGCATCGCTCTGGCGTATGGCGGCCTACCCCGCGTATTTCAAGTACTCCATCTCGTGACCGCGGCCCTGCTAATCTGCGCGGTCTATACTTTGTGGCTCACACTGAGAGCCATCAACACAAGGAGGTCTTCATGAAAGTTTCCGTCTGGCACCGCGAACTCTCCGATTCGTATCTGCGATTTGTCACCCAACTCGGCGCTGACGCCCTCGATTTTGGAACTGATACGGACATTCCCGGCGTTGCAGAACAGGGGTATCCCGACCTGGATGAACTTCTAAAAGTGAAGAAAAAAATCCATTCCTGGGGCCTGTCGATCAACCGCGTCAGCCTGCCAAATATCACAGAAAAATTTATGACCGATCAACCCGGCGGCGAAAAAGAACTCGAAAATACATGTGCGGCATTGCGCATACTTGCCGAAGCAGGCGTACCCATTGCCCGACAGCGATTCTGGGGCGACACCTTTAACGAACTCATGTTTCGCTACCGGTCTGAACACCGCGGCGGATACCTCTCGCGAGGCGAAAGTCAGGCACTGACCAATCCCGTGCCCGAAACACCCGATTACGAAGCCCTGCAAGACTGGTGGAAACACTTCTGCATCGTCTATGAAAACCTCGTGCCCATAGCCGAAGAAACCGGGATTAAGCTCGCCATTCACCCGTCCGACACCCCCAACCCGGACACCCCGCTGGGCGGCCTGGGATTTCACCGCGTCATCGACGCCTTTCCCAGCGCACAAGTCGGCTACCTCTACTGTTGCGGCACCCGCGCCGAAGCGGGAGGTTCACCGCTCGTCCTCGACGAAATTAACAACTACGGCCGCAAAGGTCGCATCTTTATGGTACACTTCCGCAATGTGCGCGGCTCACTCGCCACAGCCCGCGGTTTTGAAGAAACCCTGCTCGACGACGGCGACATGAACATGTTTAAGCTCTTGCTGGAACTCAATCGCGTGGGCTTTGATGGCTGCCTGAATCCCGATCACATTCCCGGACTCGAAGGCGACAACGATCCCATCACCGGTGGGCTGGCTTACTCCGTGGGCTACATCAAAGCGCTATTCGCCGCCCTCGCTGCCCTGCCATGATGCGGCGGCTGCGACGCGCTCACCATCTTGACAACCCATAAGCGATTTGATATATTGCCTTCACACTGGATCAGGTGCCGAAGTGATGGAATTGGTAGACGTGCGGCGTTCAGGGCGCCGTGGGCTTAGGCCCGTGTGGGTTCGAATCCCACCTTCGGCACCATAAATTCTCGCATAGCAAGGGTTATGCCGCTCGGCATAACCCTTTTTTATACACAACGGAGCGTACGGTTGATCAATTACGGCGAAGGAGTTGCTCTTGGGGCGTCACTGGTTTGGGCATCTACCAGCCTCGTCTTAAGAACGCTATCCCAGCATCAGCCATCGGCACTCATCACAGCCATCCGCTGTGGGATCTCTGGACCTTTTTTCTGGATGCTATTGCCTTTTGGTCCCCCCCTGTCCACACTCTCCAACGTACCGCTACACGAATGGGGACTGTTGATCGGCTCCGTTTTCATCGGCATAGTCATTGGCGATCAACTCTATTTACACGCCATGAAAGAAATTGGCGTATCGCGCACAATGGCTCTGGTTGGCACACTTCCAATTACCACGCTAATTTGGGAGCAATTGCTGCTCGATGTACCCGTCACCCGCACCTTTATTTTCGGATGTGTTTTGGCGGCATCCGGCGTTATCTTACTCTCTCAACGACCGCGCCAGAATCGCACAGACACACAAGAACACCCCATCCGCCTCAAACGCGGGATAACCTTTGCCCTTATCACATCTTTACTCTGGGGTTTGAGCACCACCATGCTCAAACCTGCAATGACGCATCTCACCAGTATTCAGGCCAACAGCGTGCGAATGCCGCTCGTAGCCCTGGCATTATTTGGTATTTGGCGGCTCAATCAGGGGCGCGGCAACCTGCGCGACATCGGATGGCGCACATTTGCGCTGATTGCCTTCACCGGACTTGCAGGCATGGGCCTCGGATCTTTCTTCTACGTCGAGGCCGTTCTGTTCATCGGACCCGCTAAAACAGCAACAGTAACAACTGCAACACCTGTCCTCTCACTTATTCTGGCAGTAATCTTTCTCAAAGAACAAATCACGCTCCGCCTTCTCACAGGAGTTACTCTCTGTATAGCTGGCGTTCTGCTCGTGCTTTGACCTTCCATTTAGGCAATTGGGTAGTTGACAAAATATCAAGTACAAATTAAACTATGTCTCCCTCAGAAACCCGGCAAACATCCACGACAGCTAAACACAGGAGCAAACATGGATGGCATTCACGACATGGGTGGGATGCATGGATTTGGTCCCATAGAGCGCGAAGAAAACGAACCCTTATTTCACCACCCCTGGGAAAGCCGGGTACTCGCCATATCCGTAGCCACACCTGTGCCGATCCCCGGAGGCTCCCGCAACAATATCGAAAACATGGACCCGGCGCACTACCTCTCGTCCAGCTATTACGAAAAATGGCTGTATTCCCGTATCAAAGGACTGATCGACGCCGGCGTACTAACCCCGGAAGAGATGGAAACACGGATGGCACTCTTCCGAAACGATCCTAATGCCGAAACCCCGGCACACCCCGATCCCGATGCCGTCAGAGCGGAACTCAAACGACCGCGCCCTGCTACCCCACCCCAGCAAAAAATGGACATCCAGCCGCAATTTTCCAATGGCGACCGCGTAAGATCGCGCAACATCCATCCCGAGGGCCACACCCGGCTCCCCCGATACGTACGGGGCAAATACGGCACAATCACCAATTACTACGGCATCGACAACCTCCAGGACGCCGAACTGCCCGCAGGGTGTACAAACCGCCAGCAACCCTTATACGCCGTGCGCTTTGAAGCCTCGGAACTATGGGGTAGTGCCGCCGAAACAAAAAGTGCCGTCTATCTGGACATGTGGGAAAGCTACCTGGAACCCGTTTAACCATCCTCAAGCACAAAAGGATTTTTTTATGAACACAGTTACCCAGACCGAGACCGACGCAGCCCTGCGCACCAGAGCGCTCGAATCGCTCCTCATCGAAAAGGGATTGATCACAGCAGATATTATAGACGAAGTCGTGGAAAAATACGAAAAAGACGTAGGTCCCCTCAACGGAGCCAGAGTGGTTGCCCGCGCCTGGACAGATCCGGACTACAAACAACGGCTGCTGGAGGATGGCAGAGCGGCAATTGCCGAACTGGGTTTTGACAGCGCGCAGGGTGCCAAAATCGTCGTATTGGAAAATACCCCGGACGTCCACCACCTCGTCGTCTGCACCCTTTGCTCCTGTTATCCCTGGTCCGTACTCGGCTTGCCTCCGAACTGGTACAAATCCTACGCGTACCGCTCGCGAGCTGTACGAGAGCCAAGAGCCGTCTTGCGGGAATTTGACCTCGACCTGCCCGACACCGTAGAAATCCGCGTCTGGGACAGCAACTCGGACCTCCGCTACATGGTCCTGCCCGAACGCCCTGCCGGCACAGAAAACTACACCGAAGAACAACTCATCTCACTTGTCACGCGCGACGCAATGATCGGCGTCACCAAAATCGAATCGCCCTCAAAGTGAGACCAGAATGACGCAAAAAACCGACAAAAAAATCGCCACCATGGACACGAAAATCGCCCTGCCCAGAGAAAATGGAGAACTCGTTTTTCAGGCGCCCTGGGAAGCGCGCGCTTTCGGTCTTGCCGTTGCACTCAACGAAAAAGACCTCTACGAATGGCGTGCGTTCAGTTCCCAATTGGCTTCGGAAATCGCCGATGCAGAACAAAACAACAACCCATCGAGCTACTATGCCCGATGGGTCGCTTCCCTCGAAGAATTGCTCATTGATAGGGGCTTGATCAGCCGGGAACAACTGGACGCCAGAACAGCGGAATACGCCATTCACGACCATCACGATCACTAAAAATTTATCCCATGCGGTATCTAAAAAAATTACTGTTTTTCGCTTTCGTGGCAATGTCACCTACCCTGTCCACGGATGAATCAACGGCCAACCAGGTATCTTTCGATAGCCCATTGCTTGTCATTGAGGCCAAAGTGGGCACCCAACCCGGACAGTTTGGTATCAGTTTCGCACCAGAAGGAGGTGGGTGGCACTATCCGACAGACTTTACAATTGACACCAGCGGATCGATTTGGGTGCTGGATACCAGAAATGACCGGGTTCAAAAGTTCGACCAGAATGGACAGTTCAAATTCGCAGTCACACTTCCGCAGCACTATAAGAGTATCAAAACCCATCCTTCTGGCAATGTGATTGTTGGATATCCAAGTTCAAATAATCCCACTCTCCTCTTTTTGAATTCTAAAGGTGAGGAGATAAAAAAAATTAGCCTCCCAGGTATAGGAGGATCAGGCGACTTTGGCGTTGACAAATCAGGACAGATCTTATATTCAGATGCCGGAAACCTCTTAATTCTAAACGAGTCTGGGGAGACGATTCGTGTAATACCGAATGCTTCGAGGCTACTTAAGAACGCTAATTTTTATGCGAGCTACCTCATTACCGGATCATCCCGAAATGCGACTGGTACTTTTCAAAAGTTCGATGATACGCGGAGCCAGATGGATGACTGGATAGCGTTCACACCCGAGAAACCGTCATCGTTGTCCTTCCAGGCAAAAGCCATTGCGGTTCTCCCATTTGGCAAGAATGAGGTATTCGTTCAATGGCTGGTCAATAGAAATCCCAGAGAGGAGTTTATTACCCTGCACAACCTTCAGGGAAGCGTTTTGAGCACCCCACCCAACTGTCCAATTAATTCATTCCCTGACAAACCATATGGGAGCTTCTTGTTTCGTGTAGATAAGGATGGAAACTTCTACCAGATGGAGATTGTTCTTCCAGGACATCGATACGAACATCTAAGCTGGCATTACCCTCCCAGTAGCTCTGTGACCTTCTTGCGCATCTGGAAATGGAACCGAACTAAATAAGGCATTCATTGGCCTAAGATGCTCTAATACCGTCATACTGTGGCAAGTTGTCCTGCTGGGTATCACTCGGTAGGGCAACTTTCATGCAAATTTTCTCAGCCCGCACTGTTGGCCGAAACCGGGATTCGGTATCTCCATGCAGCAATCACTGATCTGGTTCAGATACTCCGGCACGAGTGAACAAGGACAAAAGACAGAAAGGGTTACGCCACCTCGACGTAACCCTTTTTTACTATTAACTTTACTGGCGTTGTGCCCAGCGTATGCCTATGCTGTGAGCCTTCTCAAATTACGCGCTCTTCTTTTGATTTTTCCATCTGCGTTCATCTGCGAAAAACGCTCAAATTATTCGCGTTTTTTTCTGTGGATGCTTTTTTCAACGCTCTCGTCCCGACACAAACAAATCATAAGAATTTGACTGCCAGCCGCCATCATTTACAATTCCATCGTTGGTATCTCTCAGCCATTTGACCATGCGATCTTTCATGCGCCTGAGCACATGTTTGTACCCCAACTTAGGCGCTAAATTGTGCAACTCTCCGGGATCACTCACCAGATCGTAGAGTTCATCCTCGCTACACGGATTGTAGATATACTTCCACTTTTGGGTCTGCACCATTCGAATCGTACACAGCGCAGGCTCGTACCCGTGATGTTCCGCAAAAATATCCTCCCGCCAGTCCGACGGCGTTTCCCCGCGCAATAAGGGCAGCAAAGAACACCCATCGACCTTATCGGGAATATCCACACCTGCCATCTCGAGAAACGTCGGCATCATATCGACCAGACTCACAAAATCATCGCAAACGCGATTGGGTTCAACAACACCCGGCCAACGGATCGCCAATGGAACCTGGTGCGTCTCATTGTACATATTCATCATCTTGTTAAACAAGCGGTGACTGCCCAACATATCGCCGTGATCCGAACTGTACACAATCATCGTATTGTCCAACTGACCTACTTCTTCCAGAGCATCCAAAACGCGCTGCACCTGATCATCGATAAACGTGCAATATCCCCAATAGGTCGCGATCACCTTCTGCCAATCGGGCCAGGTCAAATGGCTGGCATTCCACCTGAGCATCTCCTTTTGCTGAACACTCGGTTTATCGACAAACTGCTCGTCGAAATTGATCCAGCGCGCCACAGTATCGGGATCGTACATCTCATCATAGGGTTCCGGCACACAATAGGGAAAATGCGGACCAAAAAAACTGCTACAAATCATAAAGGGTTTATCGCCCTCACAAAATCCCTCAATCAGATCAATCGTCCTATCGGCAGTCCAGTGCTCCTGCATATACTCGGCGGGCAACTGCGACCGACCGCAAAAAGGCGCGTCACCTCCCCATTCCATGCGCTGCACCTCCTGAGCATATCCCCAATCAAAACCCGCATCGCGCACACTCTGGTTCCAATCACGCGTCGTATGCCACGGGTCAAACCCCCAAAACTCGCTATCGCCCTCCCTGGGCAAATGCCACTTGCCCACATAACCGACATTATAACCCGCGTCAGATAAAATCTGCGGATACGCGGGCTTATCCAGAATATTCAAATCAAAAGCCCGATTAAAATTGCCCATATTCGACATCTGTCCGTGATTGTGCGGAAACATCCCCGTAAGCAACGACCCGCGTGCGGGAGAGCAAAGGGCAATGGGCGTATAAGCCCGGCAAAAACGCATGCCCTCTCTGGCAATGCGATCAATCGCCGGTGTCTTACACACCGCATTGCCATTAAACCCCAGCGCATCATAGCGCTGCATATCGGTAAGCAAAAAAAGAATATTGGGCCTCTCCGCATTCATATCAGCCTCCTGTGTCAGCGGTCCGATTTATCTCCCCGAAAACAAATCCAAAACAAAAACGCCCCTATCCCAGTAAGCACAGACCCGGTCAAAAAAAGGCTCGAATACCCCGCAACCGGGATCATATACCCACCGCCCAGAGCCATTGCCGAATAGCCCACCCCCGACATCATAGCAGTCGCGCCCGACATGGCAGTACGCCAGCGCACGGGCACCAATTCCTGGTGAAAAATGGCAAAAGCCGAGCGGCGAATCGAAGCCATTGCCATAATCCCCATCAGGCAAACCCCCGCAACAATCCAATTTGAGACCAGCGCCATAAAAAAAAGAAAAATAGCTGTAAAAACCGTTACCAGAACCACCGTCCGACGAATGCCCAAACGCGCAGAAAAAAACGGGAGAGACAGCGCAGCCGGAACAGCGAGCAACTGGCCCGCGGCGAGTTGTACACTGATAAGAGAAAGACTGATATTGAGCCCTTCATCCATATAAACATTAAAAAATGTGCGCGCAGCCGCTTCGCCAGCGACGTGGAGAACGGAAATCAGCGAGGTAATAACAATGGCCGCAAGTGGAAGCGCAGGCGCACTGGACACATCGCCATTATCTCCCTCTTCTCGCCGGCGTTCAACCTGAGCATCCTGCGTGGCGAGCAGCGCGAAAACTGCCGGAATCAAACAAAGCACGCCGATGAACAGCGTATAGCGGTAAACAACCGGCTGCGCGAGTGACACATCGAGCACACCTGCCAAATAATCCGGAACAACGCCCCCCAACATACTCCCGACAAAACCCGAAAACGGCATCAGCGCGGCCTGCACGGCAAAAACCGGATCGCGCTCAACCGGACTCGTAATGCCCATCAAATAAGGCGTACCATTCACAATAAACAGCGCAATACCCATCACACCGAGCGAATAAGATATTAAAATAAAATAATCGCGCGTGCCGGAAGAAAGCAACTCCGCCTGTGAAAGCAATCCAAAACCCGCCACAGACACACAAATCCCAACAACCATCGTAAACCGACTGCCCCAGCGCCCACCCAGCATCCCACTGGGCAAACTGGACAGGGCAAAACACAGTGCCCCCGTGGCATTGGCCAACCCCACAAACTCGGTATTATACCCCAGGCGCAACAAATAGAGATTGTACAAAAGGGGATAAATACCACCGAAGAGGACAAAACCAAACAGCGCATTAGCCGCTAAATAAAGGCGCACATCGCGGGAAAAATGCACATTTGAAAAGAGAATAGGCATTGGTCAATTTCTTAACTCCTAATTCTTAATTCCCAATTGCTTTTTCCATGCCGCGGGTAGATTGCCTTGCAGCAGTTCGCCCTTCATGCGGAGATGTGCGGTATCTCGATCTGCGGCATGTGCGGCCCAAAAAGAGCTATCTCGCGTGGTCGCCTCTGGAAGAATCACAATTTCCGGCGCTTCAAAAATTGCGGAGGGCAAATCCGTATTGAGATCATATCGATAGCAACGCGTGGTCGCTTGCGCGGTATAATCGCGTGTCTTAATCGTACAAATTTGACGCTCGGGCAACCAGTACTCGTTGAGATATCGCGTATTTTGCTGATAAACCTGCCAGTGATCTATGCCGCGCAATTGCAAGAGCGCGGGAAAATTGAGACGCAGATCATAGCCCACAAGCGAAAAATCATCGCGAGCGATCCACAAATCGCCGAGCAAACCCGGCTTGTGCCCGTGCCGCGGCGACACACCAAGGCGCGAAACGTGGAGATCGCCCACCTGTACCGTAGAAATGCGTTCATAGTGATAGTGTTCCAGCGCGTCTGGCGACAGCGGATGCGGCACAATTTCAAAGGACTTATCATCTACAATACCCCGCGCAGGGCTTTGCGTGAGACCCGGGGAAACACTCAACCGCCACTTGCCCCAATTGCGTATGCCCGTAATATGCTGCGCGATGCGATCTGGAGATTGGTGATAGCCTTTGATTGTGTATTCAATACCCGCAACAATTTCTTCTGTTTTGCGGTTAATCACCTTCTGGCTGCTGTACGCATCAAAAGCATAAGTAGCCATATTTGCGTAACCAGTGTGGAGATATTCAAATCGGGTATTCGCGATCAGAAGGCGAATCAGATCGGTCGCAGAGTGCTCCTGCACTGCAGTTTCCTCGCGCAGGAGTATAGGGATGGATAAAAGTGAAAGTTCCAGCGTGGAGATCAAACCGCGCGAAAGCACGAGAGTCGTATCAAATGGGGCATACCCCTGGCGACGCGCCTGGACGTGTGCGATCCCAGGCGCGAGCCCTTCTATCTCAATGCGCCCGTGTAGATCGGTAATGTGAACGCGGGGGAATTCGCCCGATCGGCGGATAACAACGGTGACATAAGGCAGGCTTGCACCGGTATCGGCATCGCGGCACTGCGCGTCGAGAACAGATGTTGAATCAGTCTGGGCAGATAAAATTGAAGACCAGAGGAAAACAGAAAAAAAAAGAGGCAAAAACCGGATCATTGTTTTTTGCCGCGCGCGAGAATATCCCACACGACTTCGACGCGGTCATTGCGCGTGCCGTAGATCTGATCGTGCAAAAATACGGTCATGTCGGAATACCCGGAAATAAATTGGATTTTATCGCCAATTTTTAGATCGCTATTCATCAGGCTGAGTAAGGCGTGTTCTGCCGCCAGGCCCGTTACAACGACATCTGTTCGATCTTTGACCTCGGGCAATGAAGGATGGCTACTCGTCGTCTTGCGACCGGCATCGGCAACTGCGCGGTCGGGAGCCGCGCGACTAATCACCGTGGTCAGCACGGAAAGCGCGTGTTCCAAACCGCGAACATGGAGTCCATCGCGATAATAAGTATCCATAAAAATGCCCCCGCCAGCCTGTATCTCAGTAATACCGGGAAAATCGGGGGTAAACGCGAGCGTACCCGTGCCCCCTGCACTGACAATACCGACGCGCAACCCAGCATCCTCGATGAGATTGCGCGTCTTTGACAACTCTCCCACAGCCTTCCTGCATGCGGCTTCTTTGGCAGCATCATCCAGAGACATCGCATGGCCCTCGTAACCCATAATCCCCGCAAAAACCACACCGGGCGCATCGTGTGCCTGCTGTGCCAGCGCGAGGGTCGAATCACCTGGTGGCACGCCACAGCGCTTCATACCGACATCTACTTCAATAAGCACGCGCACCTCAACCCCAACATCTGTGGCCGCATCACTGATCGCTCGGATATGAACGGGATCGTCAACCGCCACCATAACATCTGCACGGCGGCGCAGATTGACCAGACGCGCGACTTTTTCTCGCCCGACAACTTGATTGGCGACAAGTATATCCGAAATACCGGCATCTGCCAGTACCTCGGCTTCACCGAGTTTAGCACAGGTAATGCCAATAGCACCTGCGCGCAATTGTTCGTGGGCAATAGCGGGCGTTTTGTGGCCCTTGGCATGGGGCCGCCAGTGCAACCCGCTATCTCGACATCGAGCCGCCATCTTCTGGATATTATTTTCCATCTTATCCAGATCAATGAGCAGCGCAGGCGTATCGAGCGCCTGTATGGATTGACCAATAGGAGAATAGGGCATAATAAACCTTCTAACTTTCTCACCCGAGATGAATATTGCTACCGCCCCACTCAGAGAGCGGAGGCAAGATACCGTCGTCAATAGTCTGGTCTCTCAACGCAGTCAGATGGACGTAGGATTCGCGCAGGGCATTGATATCGTCTTGAGTGCCATCGGGCATGGACCAGTTCACACCCGACGCAGACAGAGTCACAGGCATCGCCATCATAATACGATCAAATTCCCCATCATTGAGATATGCACCACAGGGCCAATCATAAGACTCGCCCACCAGAACGCCGCGCAGCATAAAAACGCTTTGTTGTGCCGGCGATTGAAACGAAGAACGCCCGCGCAAATCAATAATGCGAGCACCACCCCCGCGCACGTGATCTTGAACACCTCCCCATTCATCGGCACTCATGCCAACGCCATTGACAGTCTCTCCATTGAGAATATCGGTGAGAGGCGTGCCGTCAACCTGGATACCGCCGATAAACACGGCCATCTGTTCGCCGTGCCCTCCATACGTGCGGCAACCCGTGACTTTGCTTTGCAAAATGTCGAAATGTTGTGCCAGTCGAGTTTGCAAGCGCGTGCTATCGAGCGCGGCGAGAGTCGTCACGCGCCCGGGTTCGAGTCCCGAATGTACCAGCGTCGTCAGCCCCGTAATATCGGCGGGATTAAAAATAATGATGACAAACTTACAGTTGGAACAATACTGTTTGATATCAAGGCCGAGTTGTTTGGCAATTTCTGCATTATCGCGCCGCAAGTCTTCGCGGGTCATGCCCTCTTTGCGCGGCGCGCCGCCCGAACTGATAACATAAGAAGCGCCGTCAAGTGCTTCGGCAACATCGGTTGTCCACGTCACGTCGGCATTGGGAAAACTGCAGTGATAGACCTCCTCGGCTGCGCCTTCAAGACCCGGCGCAAAAGGATCGTACATAGATACGCGAGACGCCGTGCCCGAAGACAGGAGCGTTTGCGCAAGGTTAGAACCAATGGCGCCTGCCGCGCCCATCACTGCAACCTTTTCATCTGTCAGGTACATCGATACTCCTCTTTCTGGTGAATGGATGGAGAAAACCCCGCACTTTTGTACGGGGTTTTGATGGTTGAATTGTTTATCTAAATTCTCACTATGGTGAACCGAGACGCGATTGATCAGCTACTCCTGATTCTGGCTCTGAAGCGCCTCGTACATCTGAAATGCCTCAGTTGCTTTTTTCACACATTCTGCGGCAACCTCGCCTTCCGAGACTTCGGACTTGCGCGCATAAACGCGAGACAACGCCGCCCATGCTCTGGCATTACTCGCCTGCAACTCAGTCACTTTTACAAAAGCTTCAATAGCCCTGTCATAAGCATCTATTTTGTCTGCGAGCAGGCCAAGCTGGTACCACGCATCGGCGTCAGTCGGATTTGCTTCAACGCTTTTTGCAAACAGATCGAGTGCTTTATCGCCTTTGTCGAGTTGCTTATACGCAATAGCGAGATTGAACAGCGCGTCCATATTATCGGGTTGTATCTCAACCACTTTTTCGAGAATTGCGGCAGATTTTTCGTAGTTCTCTGCCTGCAAATAAATGGTCGCGGCAATATTTAAAATTTTGGGATCATCACCGGCAATAGCCAGTGCTTTCTCCGCTGATTCCGCCGCGCCTTCTTTATCGCCCAGTCGATATTGGGCAATCGACATGTGCTGCAAAATATTGATTTCTTCGGGATCAATCTCATGGCCCTTTTTGAACGCTTCAAGTGCCTCTTCAATCCGTTCGACATTCATAAGCGCGCCGCCCAGATTGAAAAAAGACTGCGCTTTCTTGGGATTGAGCTCAATCGCTTTTTGATACATCTCAATACCCGCTTCTGAACTGCCCATATTGAGATGCGTAATAGCCAGCCCTTCATAAGCGTCGGCTTCATTGGGATTAATCGTAATGGCGAGATCGAATTGCTCAATGGCAAAATCGAACCTCTGGGCATTCATCCCCTTGACGGCCATGTTGTAATACCGCGTCCAGAGTTCTTTGCGATCGGCATCGACTTTCCTTTTCCACTTTCTGTCCGTTGCCAGATTATAGTGCTCATTCATCTCTTCAAAAAGCTCTTTCTGACCGTAGAGCCACCCTAAATAATACTGCACCTCGGAATCGTCGGGACGTCCTTCCGCCGCGATCATATACTGCTCCATCGCCTTGTCGTATTGGCGCTGGTTGATATACAATTTGCCCGAGCGTTTGGCTACAGAAGCCTGCCCTTTGGTCACTTTTGCCTCTGCGGTCTGTAAGAACAATGGTGCCGCGGCAAAGGCCAGTGCAAGGGCAACAATAAATCCTCGTCTAAATGTCATGGGGAATCTTCCTTTCTCAACGCAACCGGCGCGTTCCGGCAGCAGGTTAAATGGCAATGCATACCGCCAATATATGCAGTGTGCAAAATCCTGTCAAGTCTCTGCGCGAAGGCGCGAACTCTACGCCGCTATTGCCCCCTTAAAAAATAATCAAATCTGGACTTTGCAACCTGGGAATCGCGGGCTTGGATGCGCCAAAGGAAAAAGCAACCGGCAAGCTAAAGCCGCGGATAGTACCCAGAGTTCTATTATTTTCGAGATCGACGATAAAGACCTGCAAATTGCCCGTTGTAGCAAACGCGTCGAGTCTTTCAACACCAGTGACATAGACCGTCTTACCATCGGGTGTAAGGCCGATATTTGCCACACTTTCTCCGACAAAAATTTCGGCTATTTGCCTCCAGGTTTGTGTATCGATAACCGCTATACCTCCCCAGAACGCGGGCACTGCATTACCCAGAGCATCAAAGCCCAAAAAGAAACGACTAAGAGATACGACCAGGCGCATGCCATCTGAGGAAAGCGCGATATCGCGGACTTCAACGCCCAGATCATTCGCCTGACCGAGTGTGAGGCTATCGGCTATCGCGTTGGTGCTGGTATTGACTTTGAGCACGCGACCCGCGCGGGTATTGTTGAGATACAGGGTTTGTCCATCGGGCGAGACAGCCAATCGACTGACAGTTTGGCCCACAGAGATACTGTCGATCAGCGCTGGAATACCCGTATCAATAACAGACACGGCATTTGTAGCAAGACCATGCCCAACAAAGAGGCGCGCGCCATCGGGTGAGACGGCAATACCACTGGGCGTGGGCGGAACATCGATGACATCCAGGGACTGACCTGCAAGCACATCAAAAACTTCGACTGCCGCACCGGATTCTTGGGTCATGTATGCAAATTGATGATTGGGCGAAAGCGCAATGCGAAACCCGCCCCGACTCGTGAATGCGCCGCCTGGTGCGACTGGCATTTCAAGTGAGAGTTGAAACACGGGGAATCCATCTTCAGTAAACGCGTGGAAGGTATCGATAGCTGCCACATAAAGCTGCTTGTTGATATTGGAAAACGCGATACCCCGCGGAAAAGAGACGGGAATCGTTCGGCTGGGATTGAGCAAATTGGTCGAGAGGTCAAGAACCTGAATATTGCCAATTAAATCGCTAATATAGAGAAACCGGGGCTCGGGTTCTGCAGGTGGAGGTGGCGTCGTCGGACTTGAAGACCCACCAAAAGCATTGACAAAAAGCAGAAAATCCGAAAAGTCGATAGAGCCATTGCCGTCGAGATCGAGTTTTTCATTGAAATTATCCTGGCCTGCGGACTTGCCAAAACCCTGAGCAAACGCCAGAAAATCAGTAAAATCAACCGTGCCATTGCCATCAAAATCAGCCGATTTTGTTTCCTGGGCATCGAGCAATGAGGATGCCAAAATTAGTGTGAGAGATAATACAATCGCGGTATATTTCATAATATTTCCTTTTTAAAGGGTACTTATGATACATTTGACCGACGAGGCTGTCAATCTGAATTGATTACATTTTGGGACGTTTTCTATTTACTTATAGTTCCCAGTTCTGAATAAAATAGGAGATATTGTGTTACCCGATTATCCGACGATTTTCTGGATTCTGGCTGTCATTTCTGTAATTTTTGTCGGTATAGCCAAAGCCGGATTTGGCGGAGGCGTTGGCATTTTGGCAACGCCACTCATGGCACTTGTCATTCCCGTGGCAGACTCGGCGGCGATTTTGTTGCCACTCTTAATGGTTTGCGATGTATTTGCCGTTGCACATTACCGCAAGCATTTTCATCGGCGCAGTGTAAAATTGCTCTTGCCCGGTGCTGCAATCGGGATCGGTATAGGCGCATTATTCTTTGGATATTTTAGCGCGAATGAGCGCGTGTTGCAAATCGGTTTGGGAATTTTGAGTTTGTTTTTTGTAATATTCCAGGCTTTGCGCGCATTGATTACGGGCGCACTTACAAAGCGGCATCCACACAGTGTAGAAGGCGTTTTAATGGGCGCAGTTGCGGGCTTTACATCAACCATCGCACACGCTGGCGGTCCCCCTACAACCATCTATTTGCTTCCCCAGCAATTGCCCCGCGACCTCTTTGTGGGAACCACCGTAATTCTTTTTGCAGCGATCAATCAAATGAAATTAATTCCCTACTTGGGATTGGATATTTTGCGGGCCGAACATCTCCTTACAATCGCAATCCTATCACCATTGAGCTACGCAGGCGTGAGGTTGGGCATCTTCTTGAACAAGCGTTTCACAGACCACTGGTTTAATATAGTCGTCTATTCAATTCTATTCATCGCAGGCGTGCAATTGATTTCGGGCCAAAACTTGATTCAATTGTTAGGCATTGTGTAAACTGTAAAATTGCCCTATTATTTAGAAATAAAGGGCCGGGGACTGGTGTGATCCTTTCACGTCTCACCTCTGGAGGTTGGCCATGACATCGCGCATCTGCTTTATACTGACCTGTCTCATTGCTTTTTCCGGGTGTTATACGCAACTTCGGGCACCGCGCGTTCATCGTGAACAACGCGCTGAATCCCCTGTCAAACCTTCCGAAGATTCTGTAAAGCGGTTTGAACATTACTACTACAATTATTGCAATCCATCTCCTCTGCCATTTTACGAATCATACCATCCATATCGCCCGTACCGTCCATATCGGCGATATCCGCGATGGAACCGACACCGCCTCATCTGGAAATATTCGAGTTGGGCAAGCGTGTATGATCCGTGGTGGCGGGGGTGGTCGCCGAGGATTTTGGTGCCTCATATCGTATATGCGCCAGCGCCAGTCGCAAGACCCCAGATCGAACGCGAACAGGTCAATCCGCGTCCCCGTATCAGATACACAGGCGTGCGTGGAGAGCCCGCCTCAGCCAGCACAATCCGGTCGGGCAGTACCACAACAGAAAGCACACCTGCAGCACAGCCGGAAAACTCGCGCAGCACCAAAACAAAAAACACACAGCAAACGGAGAACTCGCGCAGCACCAAAACACAATCATCAGAAAAATCCAAAAAAGAAGAAAAGTCTGAAAAACGCGAAGAAAAACGCTCAACGCAGCGCCGCAGAGGGGAGATGAGATAATGTCAAAACATCTCTGTATCCCAACATTTGTGATTTGCGTCTTCGCGATATCCATCCCCGCACAAGAAGTCGCTCTCGATAGCTTTTCTGGCATTGGTGCTCGCGCCATGGGCATGGGCGGTGCTTATATTTCTGTATCCGATGATTTTTCTGGCCTGTTCTGGAACCCCGCAGGATTGGCGCGTATTGAGCGCGGAACCGTAAATTGGGGCGTTTCGCACGACCGTTTTCGCAACATATCGCAATTTTTTGACACCTCTTCAACACTCGAATTGCGCAGTACGCGCATTGCATCCCTGGGCTTTGTTTATCCCGTTCCCGTATATCGCGGGAGTCTGGTCTTTGCCGGAGGCTTTGGGCGCAATCAAAATTTTGATGGCGGATTACAGATCGATTCTTATGATACCATCGTCAATTTTGATAAAGCGGGATTTTCAGAAGACAAAGGTGCTCTCGGCGCGTGGACAGTAGGGGCTGCGATTGATCTGATGCCGCGTTTGTCGGCGGGGATTTCGTTGTTTCGCTGGGGGGGAACCAATCGCTTTTTGCAGGAATTGACCCTTGAGGATGTGCAGCGAGTACACGCCGACACCGTCCGCATCTTCCAGCGTTTTGAATCTGAGGAAAGCTATTCTGCCTGGGGTATTCAAGGCGGCATTCGGTATTGGCATCCCACGGGTTTCCAATTTGGCATTGTGGCAACAGCGGCCACGCCTTTGCGCGTATCGGCTGAGCTGGCAGATGAATTTGAAGACGAGTTTGAAGACCGCACAGATACCTATCCACGCGAATCTTTTTCGGATGCATATGAAATTCGTCAACCCCTGACTTTTGGGATGGGGATTGGATGGTCGTCGGGCGGGTTAACGGTGAGCGGCGACGTGCATTACGGCGACATGCAAGAAGTGACTTATGAGATATTGCCACTCAATATTGCGCCCAATGTCGATGATTTTCGGAAACAATATCGCAGCGCAGCGCGGCTGCATTTGGGATGTGAATATGCCATTTCGCATTGGGGTATCGCGTTCAGAGGCGGTTACTACCGTGACCCGGTTCGCTATGTGGGGGGCGGCAGTGTCCCGGAAATACAAATCGAGACAGACCGCGATGCGTGGACACTCGGTTTTGGCACCGAATTGGAAAAGGCTGTAGCCCTGGATTTTGCCGCAGTGATTGGCGGCTACAAAGCCATTGAAGGCAATCGCGCAGATCGCGTACGTGCAGTGCGGGTGCTCGCTTCCGCGCGCTTTTATTTTTTTACAGGACTTTAGGGAAGGAGTTATCTAAATGGGTCAGCATATTTCTGAAGCACAGTGGGCAACTTATGAAACGCAGGGGTATCTTCACCTCGGCAACGTGATGACCGATGGGGAACTGGAGGCATTACAGCAGCGAATTGATGAGATCATGCTTGGCACGGCGTCCATCGACTACGATCATGTAATGATGCAACTGGATTCCGACCCTGAAAACAATGGAAAACCCGGTCCGCAGAGCAAAGGACACAAATACGCGACACTCGGGTATCGCAAAATTCAAAATTTGGAATTGGATCCCCTCTTTCTCTCATTTTTGCAAAAACCGCAGTTTCGAGAAATCTGCGAACACATCTACGGCAAAAATACGCCCGTAGATTGTTTTCGGGCGATGTTTATGAACAAACCCGCGCACGACGGCACCCCGCTGATATGGCATCAGGATCGCTGGACCGATCTAACCCTCGATCCCCAAATCACGATATGGACGGCTCTGGATCCCACATCGGTTAAAAACGGCTGTGTGAAAATTATTCCGGGATCGCATCACAAGCTGATCAATCCCGAGCAGGGATCCGGATTTTTAACCGAAGAACACATCGAGACCATTGTATCCCAATACGAGCCAACAGATTTAATATTAGAAGCCGGCGACTCTGTTTTGCTCCACAACTGGATGCTGCACAGTTCGGGCGTAAACACCACAGATATTGCGCGACGCGCATTCAGCGTGTGCTATATGCACGGTGACACGCGCTCATTGCGCGGCAGCACCTTCACCCGTGTCTTTGAATAGACGAATAGACGAATAGACGAATAGACGAATAGACGAATAGACGAACCCCACCCTGCCACCCAAAGTTGCACCAAACTCCGTCGTTGATTCGCCGATTCGTTGATTCGTTGATTTATATGTCAGAACCCATCGTTTTATTTGAATCGCATCACAAAGGTGCGAGTTTCCGCTTTTGCGACCCGTGCGATACCATTTGCGTATCACATCCCAAAGATGTCGGTCCCGCACTCGAACGCATTGAACGGGCTGTCCATTCGGGATTACACGCAGCGGGATTTTTGTCTTATGAAGCCGCATCGGGCTTGGACCCCGTTTTAAAAACGCACATGCCGGGAGATTTTCCACTCCTGTGGTTCGGCCTATTTCGGCACCGAGAACATCTCTCTCTCGGAACACCGAATGGTAGAAACTACGACCTGGGCGCGTGGCGCCCCTCTGTTTCGCGCGCTGCTTACGATACCGCCCTGAATCGCATTCGAGACCTCATCATTGCCGGCGATACCTATCAGGTCAATTACTCTTTTCGGTTGCGGGCAAATTTTTCGGGCAATAGCCTGGGCCTTTACCGCGATCTTTGTCGGACACAGCGCACGGATTATGCGGCATATCTGGATATCGGGCGGTTTCAAATCCTATCGGCTTCTCCCGAATTGTTTTTTGTCTTAAAAAACGGCATCCTGACCGCGCGACCGATGAAAGGCACTGCGCCTCGGGGACGATGGTGGGAAGAAGACGAAGCGCGCGCAAAACAGCTTCAGGAATCCGAGAAAGATCGCGCAGAAAACGTGATGATTGTCGATTTGCTCCGCAGCGATTTGGGGCGCGTTTCAAATAGCGTGAAAGTGCCATCACTATGGCAGGTCGAGCGTTATGAAACCGTATTGCAGATGACCTCAACCGTCACATCGCGCATGCGTTGTGGCGTGGGATTGCGCGAACTGGCGACAGCACTCTTTCCGTGTGGCTCTGTGACCGGCGCGCCAAAAGTGCGTACCATGGAAATTATCAAAGAAGTAGAGCAAACTGCGCGGGGAATTTATACCGGAAGCATTGGCTACCTGTCGCCGGGAGGGGACATAGCCTTTAATGTGGCGATTCGCACAGTTTGCATTGACCGCGAAACGGGTATTGCAGAATTTGGTGTAGGCAGTGGCATAACCTGCGATTCCTCAAGTGATGGCGAGTATAAAGAGTGTTTGACCAAAGCGCGCATGCTCGCCGTCCAACCACCTGTTTTTGACCTGTTTGAAACCCTGAGATACGACGACAAAAACGGCTTCTTTTTGCTAAACCGTCATATAGATCGGATAGAAGCATCCGCGCGATATTTTGGATTTGTTTTTGATCGGTCAAGCATTCTATCTGCACTCAAAAAGGCAGTGCCAGACCTGGATAAATCACCACATCGGGTGCGCCTTGTCCTATCGCGCAAGGGCTGTGTACAGGTCGAAACCGCACCACTGAAAAACGCATCGCAAGATCGCGTACTTTCCGCCCGTATCTCACCGCTCCCGGTTGACAGCCGCGACCCCCTATTATTTCACAAAACAACGCGCCGCGGCCCCTATACCTCTCGATTAAACATGTATCCTATGTGTGAAGAAATCATTCTCATCAACGAACGCGGCGAAGCAACGGAATGCAGCATTGGCAATCTCGTCGCAAAATTGGATGACCTGTATGTAACACCTCCCATTTCCTGTGGTCTGCTGGGCGGCACCTTTCGCGCCGAATTATTGTCCCGGAGAAAACTCACAGAGCAAGTGTTAAAAGTGAATGATCTAAAACGCGCAGAAGCTCTCTACATGATCAATTCTGTGCGAAAATGGACAAGGCTTAAACTTGTCGAATAGGAGATTTTTATGTACCGCATTGGACAACCCGAAATCAAGCGCGTGGAAACCCTCCTGGAAAGCGGTGAAATTTTTCGCTATGGAAAGGGGGGAGAATGCGATCAGTTTGAAGCGGATTGGGGAAAGCGATTGGGCGGTGTCCACGTACGCATGACCACCAGCGGAACCGCATCGCTTTATTGCGCCCTCATTGGCCTGAAAGTTGGACCTGGCGATTCGGTCATTGTGCCATCGTGTACCTATATGGCGACTGCACTCGCCGTTGTTGCCGCAGGCGCCATGCCCATCATTGCCGAAGTAGATGAATCGATCACCCTCTCGCCCGAAGATGTCGAACAAAAAATTGCCCCGCACACAAAAGCCATCATTCCCGTGCATATGTGGGGATTGCCCTGTAATATGGACGCGCTGATGGACATTGCAGAAAAACGCGGGGTAAAAGTATTAGAAGACGCCTGCCAGGCCGTGGGCGGTGGATACAAAGGACGCGAACTCGGGTCCATCGGACATGCCGGGGCATTCAGCTTTAACTACTTCAAAAACATGACCAGCGGCGAAGGCGGCGCGTTTGTCTCTGCCGATGAATCGATATTTCGGCGCGGATCAGTAGCCGCAGATTGTTGTTCCTATTACTGGAATCCCGACGAACACCGCCCAGATGAACAATTTGCCGGATTGAATTTTAGAGCCACGGAAATCTCAGGCGCCATTCTCAATGCACAACTCGAACGCATCGACGAAATGCTGGATCGCATGCGCGGCCACAAAAGAACCCTGACAAAAGTGGGTGAAGACGCGGGCCTGACATCCATTACAAACAACAGTCTGGATTGCGAATGCGGGACCCATGTCGGCTTTATTTTCGATTCTGAAAAAAATGCACGCGCCTTTGCCAAACGGATATCGGAATTGAAAGGCCGCGCTTTCTTACCCATCGATACCGGGCGACACGTTTACACGCGATGGGATCCCATTATGCGAAAGCAGGGCGCACACCATCCTGCGCTCGACCCATTTAATCTGCCGCAAAACAAAGCATTAAATATCGAATACTCAATGGACATGTGCCCCAAATCGCTGGATATCTTGAGCCGCGCAGTACTCATTGGTATGCACCCGGACAACGACCGAGAAAAGATAGACGAACTTGCAGATGCCATCCGGAAATCTGCACATATCGCGAAACCTCTTGGAAAGGAGATTTTGGCATGAAAATGCAATGGATATTAATTCTGATTTTGACCCTGAGCAACAGTGTATTGGCTGCGCCGAGTAAACCCGCACCTCGCAAACCCAAAGAAGGACAAAACGAAGCTGCAATCCGCCACTACAAAGAAGGCTTGCGCCACCGGGATGCGGCCTGGGTCTATGAAGAAAAAATGTCACTCACAGAAGGAGAAGAGCGAGAAACGTACGCGCGGTTTATCCAGGACCTGTACAATCGCGCACTGGGAGAGTTTGTGAAAGCGACCGAGCAGGACTCGACCTATTACCAGGCATTTAGCAGTTTGGGATACGTCAAACGCAAAACCGGGGATATGGACGGGGCATTGGCAGCGTACAATCGCGCATTGACGCTAAATCCAAACTACGCAGAAGCCATTGAATATCGCGCGGAAACGTATTTGATCGTGGGGCGTGTGGAAGAAATGAAAAAAGCTTATGGCGTATTGGCCGCACTGAATCGCCCCCACGCAGCGCGATTGTTGACCTTTGTAACACAATGGACAGATAGCGCAACCGATGCAGATATGGCGACCTCTTTGCGGACATGGGCATCTGAACAAAAAGAAAAGCTCGGCGAAGTAAAAAAATTTATTGAGAAGTGGTGATGTGTAGGCGCGGGTTTTAAACCCGCGCCTACTGACCACCGACCACTGAAAAAATCAAACCGATAAAACCACCAAAAACACCGCCCCAAACAACCAGCCAGCCCAGATGTTTGTGAATCATATCCTGGACAATGGTCTTAACCATTTCGGGCGTCAACTCGTTTAAACGCTGCATAACAATGGCATCAACCTTATCAATCATTTCATCAGTATGACCCGCGGCATTCAACCCTCTCTGGATGGCATCGAGAAATTTGGGTGAGGTGAGCAAGAGGCGGATTTCTGCCTGAACTTTTTCGATAAAAGGATCCCTGAGAGGCTGTAATACAGCCGCACCGCCAAACATATTGATCATGCTGCCAAAAGGAGAAGTCATAACAGCCTCCATCAGGCGGCTGAAGATGCGGTCGAAGTCAACGGCCTCAATAACGGGATCGGCATCGAATTCATCTGGGATTTTTTGTTCGGCGAGAAATTTTTTAACATTTTCAGGGGTAAAGAACTGATTCATAATCAAAGCGTGGATACCCGTCTTAAATTCTTCAAACCGACTCGGCACAACGCCTGAACCGTAAAGCCCCGGCACCTTCTCAAAAAGCATGTGAACCGCCAACCAGTTGGTCAGGGCACCCGAAGTTGCAAAAAGCCCGACCGCGAGCAAATGATCGGAATAAACAGGACTGACATAACCCGCACCGATCAGGCCGACCGCGAGCAGATTTGTCACAAGGCTTTTATTCATACCGGCGTCCTTAAAGGGAATCTCAAGCGTGGAGATAAGAAAATAAAGTGGCAGTCAAATTGTCAAAAACGCTCAGACGACAGACTTCATAACCGTGGGAATTTTCTCTCGGATACCCAATAGTTCCAGCCCGAGGCACATGGCCCGCCTGAAGAACGCCCGAGGCATCGGATGCCGCGCGATCGTACACGGCGTATTGCAACTCTGTACCCGCGCGCTGAGCCGCTGATGCGAGATCGGTAATCAGGCCCTGATCAAAATGCATCTGGCTATCTCTTGACCAGACCGCTGGACGACCATCGAGCTGAAGTTGTTGGTTCCTCGGCATAGGGGCAGAATCAACCGCGATAAAAATTTCGACCGGATTCCGCGCAGTCCAACCGCGTGCCCCAATCAATCCGGTTTCTTCCTGAACGAGAAAACACAAACAGGTCGTGCAATTGGGTTTTATCTTTTCTTCTGAAATGCGCTGAAGCAGGCGCAACAGCGTGAGACTCCCGCCCCGGTTGTCAAATAACCACGCGGAAACGAGCGGATCGTCGGGTGGCCCCAAAAAATGAGGACCGCGCACGCCGGCCACTGGTACAGCAGTTGAGCCGACGCGCACACCTGCGCGGGCGAGCTGGTTGGGTGTCAAACCAGTGAGCAAATGACAATGGGGCCAGGTAATGCCGCTTTGCCCCGTTGCAAATTGCGTGTTGGGATCCGATGGATCAGTCGTATGCGTAGAACCAAAACAGAGATGTGCCGCAACTGTTTCTGCGCCATCTGAAACGATTTCAACAGGACATTCGCCGATTTTCCAGGGATGCAAACCACCGCTCGGGCGCACCTGCAACGTACCATCGGCATTAATCGCGGTAATCACCATAGCGAGTTCATCCATGTGACTGGCAAGCGCAACACGCCCCAGATCGGGATTTTGCCCGGGAACTTCCACCCAAACATTGCCCTGCAGGTCTTGTTTCGGCGCATGCCCCAAATCGGCAATGCGATCCATAATAACCCGGGCCATTCGTTCCTCGCGGCCCGATGGCGCGGGAACGCGCAAAAGGTCTGACAGCAAAAGTACATTGGGATCATCTTGAGGATAGGACATAGAGCGTCACCTTTCCGTTTTGTGATTATTATCGACCAATAAGAATACGCTGGCATGTGCAAATTATCAAGTGCTTTCAAAATTCGTGAAGCCTTTTAGTGTGTTATCCGTCCAATGAAAGACGGAGCGGAGTACAACTGGCTGCTTCTCAGGCCAGTTCATAGACGAATCCCTGTGAGAAAACTATGGACCGCCAATCCTCCCTGTTACCGCGCATTTCAGTGAATCGCCCCGTCACGGTAGCGATGTGCCTGGTCGCGTTGCTCCTGGTGGGTATTGTGGCCTATTTTCGCGTACCGGTGAAATTCTTCCCCTCGGGATTTACACCGGCTTTTTTGTTTGTGGATATTGAATACAATCACCGCAACGCCTCGCCTCAGGAGGCCGAACAACAAATCGCTCGACCGCTGGAAGAACAATTGCGCGCAGTAAAGGGTATAAAGAAAATTCGCACGTACAGCGCGTCCTACGGCGTGGATGCCCCCATTGAGTTTCAGCCCGATACAGATATGGTCCTGGCTTATAATCAGGTCGTTGACCGCCTTGAGCGTCTCAAATTAGAATTGCCAGAAGAGGTACGCGATCAAGTCTATGTGTATAAGTTTAATGTAGATAGCTGGTCCATTATGTGGGCGGGCGTCTCTCTGGATCCATCCATTGTCGATCCCTATCAGTTCTTAAACCTGCATGTGAAACGGCGTTTGGAACGGGTCGAGGGCGTGGGCAGAGTGAGCTTTTGGGGCGTGGATGAAAAAGAAGTCATGATTGAACTCAGCCACGAGCGATTGATGACCCGGGGAGTGGATTTGGGAACAGTGGTGCAATCGCTGCGATCGGACAACTTCGCGCTTTCGGTCGGGCATGTTCGCGAAGGCGGCAAGCGATTTTTTGTGCGATCGCTCGCCAAATATCAAAGTATAGATGAAATTAAAAATATTCTCATCCGCACCCCCCAGGGTGAGGTGCGCCTTGGAGATATATCAGACATAGTTTACGATATCCCCGGACGGTCCTGGTTTCAGCGCATTGATGGGCGAGAAGCTGTATCGATCGCGATTTATCAAGAATCGGGCGCCAATATTGTAAAAGTATGCGAGCGCGTGGTGGCGGCTTTTCAAGAGATTGAAAACGATCCGCTCATGGAGAATCAGATCGCTTTCAATGTGTTTTTTAATCAGGGAGAATACATCAACGATTCGATTCGCAATTTGGAAACCACAGGACTTTGGGGTGGGCTATTTGCCGCGATGGTCTTGCTATTCTTTTTGCGAACATTGCGGATGACGGCGATTATCACCCTATCTATTCCCCTGTGTGTGATGATTACAATTACGGCACTTTATTTTCTCGGCTGGTCGCTCAATGTCCTGACCATGATGGGACTGATGGTAGGCGTGGGGATGGTGGTCGATAATGCCATTGTGATCCTGGAAAACATCTATCGCATGCGCGGCAAAGGACTACCCGCCAAAGAAGCGGCCATCGCAGGGGCTGGCGAAGTCGGATTGGCGATCACCATGGCAACGTTGACAACCGTTGTCGTATTTTTGCCGCTGATGTTAATGAGCGGCAGTGTAGAATTGACCTTTTTTCTCGCGCGCATTGGTGTACCAGTTGTGGTAGCACTTGTTGGATCGCTATTTGTGGCACTCATTTTTATTCCGCAGGCAGCATTGCGCTTTGGCAGTTCCCAGGTCAAATCCGACCCCGCCATCATTCAGCGCACGCGCCATTATTACGCGCGCATGCTGAATTGGACACTCACCCACCGGCGCGATGCATTTTTGATCGCCCTTGCCTTGCTCGGAAGCATCAGCTATCCAATGAACGAACTCAAACGCGGCGATTCGGACGGCAGCATGCTCAACGATTTTCGCATCGAGTTTAGTTTTCCAAAGGATTTTAGCATTCGAGATGCCAGCGACACAATCGCAGAAGTCGAGGATTTTTTAGATACCCGCCGCGAGAAATACGGGATTGAAACCATGCGCGTGTGGTTCAGATCTACGTATGGCTCTATTCACGTCTTTCTGAAAAAGACCAATGAAGCCTGGTGGCAGACAACCTATAAATCCGTACGCGCATTGATCGGTATCCCCATACAACAGCACTTACCGCGCAACGCCGTGATCGAAGACCTGAAAAAGCACGCCCCCAAATTTGTAGGTGTCAAAGTGGCTGTACAGGGGCAAAGCAGGAGCGGTAGTGAAGGCGGCGATTCTTCTGTGTCTCTGGCTCTCTATGGGGATGATGTCGATATACTCGCGGATCTGGTGCAAGAGGTTGACCGACGGCTAAGAGAAATCCCCTCGGTCATAAGCGTAGATTCAGATCTGGAACGCGCCAATGATGAAGTACAGGTCATTATCGACCGGGAACGCGCACAAAAATTAGGACTCGTAGCCCGAGACGTGGGCCGCAGCATTGGTTTCGCGCTCCAGGGTGTACAATTGCCCTATCTCCAATCTGACAACCACGAAATCAGGGTGCGATTGTATTTGGAAAAATTGAACCAGCAAACACTGCAACGCCTGAAGCGTTTGACTTTTCCGTCCGAAACGGGCGCACAGGTTTCATTGCTGGATTTTGCCATCCTGCGCGTAAATCAGGGGCGCGGTACCATCAGGCGTGAAGACGGCAAAACGCGGTTGCGGGTGCGGGCTTTCACAACCAAAGAAGATGTCAAAGAACTATATGGAGAAATTGACCGCGCAATGGAAGGATTTGAAATGCCGCGCGGTTACACCTGGGACAAAGGGGAAAGATATTCCAAGCTGCGAGAAGAAGATTATACCATGTATTTTGCCGCGATTATGGCTGTGACCTGCGTGTTCCTTTTGATGGGCGTTTTGTTCGAGTCCTTTATACTGCCATTTTCTGTTTTGTTCTCCATCCCCTTTGCCTTTCTGGGCGTTTATTGGACGCTTTTTGCGACCCAAACACCTATGGCAGGGTTGGCCATGGTAGGCATCATTGTGCTCATCGGTGTGGTCGTCAACAATGCGATTGTACTGGTCGATATGGTGAATCGTCTGCGCGCAGAGGGCATGCATCGAACCGCTGCAATCATGGAGGCGGGCGCAAATCGTTTCCGCCCCATTATGATGACGACTTTTACAACAGTCTGCGGCCTTTTGCCAATGGCTCTGGGAAGCAGCAAAGTTCTGGGCCAGCCCTATGCACCCATGGGATTCACCATGATCGGCGGCCTGCTCTCTTCGACCTTGCTCACCCTGCTGCTCGTCCCCTTGTTTTACACATTTTTAGATGACCTGCGCTCAGCCCTCAAGAGATTGACAAGCAGTACCCTCAACGCGCTAAAAGTCGGCGATACCCAGGCAGACATGGCGGATTAAAGCGAGATTTTTTATGTTTAAACCTCACGAAATTTCGACATCCACCGGAGCTTTTCGCTCGATACTACCGCAAATCGCCTCGCATACCACCATCGCCTGACACGCATCTCTCAGAGTTGGTGAATCTGACACACCCTTTTGTACAGCCTGTGCAAAAGCCTGCATCTGCCCCCAGTACCCACCTCGTTTTTCCGCATTGTCCCGCACGGCGGGCGAATAAGATTGAGCAGGAATACCGGGCGAGGGTTGGTATCCCCCTTCGGGTGAATGGGGTTCAAAATCCAGCGTGTGCAAATTCACCAGACGCAAATGCGCCCGCGCATCGCCCGCCGCTTCAATCTTACACGTCCAGTTTGGGGTACAACCCGTCAGCGTGATCATTCCAGTAGCACCGCTATCAAAATGCGCGGTACAGGCAATTGCAAATCGCCCGCCCTCACCAACCGACAAATCCGCGTAAACCCGCTCGATATCCCCGCCCAAAAAACGCGCGAGATCTACCGCATGTGTTGACTGAAAAATCATATACTGCCAGCCCGCGCGATAGTCCATATCATCCGGCCACATCGGACCTGGCATAAAATATCGGCTCTCCAAAAAAAGCAACTTTCCAAACTCGGGCGTCGCCATCAATTCCCGAAATTTCTGCACCCCGGGCGCGTGTCGCATATTGTGACCAATCTGAGTAATAAGCCCTCGTCCCTCAGCCATATCAGCCAACTCCTGAGCCTGGGCTGTTAAACGCGCTGGAGGCTTCTCCATCATCAACGGCAACCCCGCTGCCAGCACCTGCTTGCCGCACTCAAAATGCATATCCGGCGGCCCCACGACCATCACGGCATCCAGGTCTTCCTTCCCGAGCATATCAGACAAATTTGTGTACCATCTTCTCGCCCCAAAAAAACGCGCATTGCGCTCTGCCAGTTCCTCTTGCAAATCACAGCAGGCGTACAGGTCCAATTCCGGTATGGTTGCAAAATTGGGATACCACGATGCACTCGCCTGTTTCCCACAGCCTACAAACCCAACGCGAACAGGTGCGTCACTCATTTCTCACCCCTCAGTTTATTGCGAAACGACTTGCGAAACTTTTGCACCTTGGGATTGATAACAAAGATGCAATATGGTTGATACGGATTATCCACAAAATAATTTTGATGATACGCTTCTCCCTCGTAAAATATTGGAAGCGGCGCAATCTCCGTCACAATAGGATCGGCCCACAAATCCGACGCATCCGTCTCTGCTATGGACTGCTCGGCAATGCGCTTCTGCTGTTCATCGTGATAATAAATCACCGATCGATACTGCGTACCTACGTCATTCCCCTGGCGGTTCAATGTCGTTGGATCATGCGTGCGCCAGAAAATGAACAGAATCTCCTCAAACGAAATCACAGTCGGATCAAACGCAATCTGCACCACCTCGGCGTGTCCTGTGGTACCCGAACACACCTCCCCGTATGTCGGATTCTCCACCGTTCCCCCCGCGTATCCCGACACGACTTTATGCACGCCAATCACATCCTGATAAATCGCCTCCACGCACCAGAAACACCCGCCCCCGAGCGTCGCGGTCTCCATTGTACTGGACATAGTAATACTCCTTATATGGCTATTTGCACGCTGTATTTTGCATGCATCATATTCCCCCCCACGTCTTTTGTCAAGGTGAAATCAGAATCTCACCACACAGCAGATGGCGATTTTCTATTTGACACACGCGCGCGATCCTATCAAATTAAACCCTTGTTTTAGACCATTATTTTTTTCAACCTTAAAGGAGATTTACATGCCCCAACGGGAATTCAACCTCAAATACGCTCCGCATTACGGCCATTTCTCAAACAGTGCGGGCGATGACTATCTCGATCAACTCAAATACGCCGCAGATCAGGGCTTTACAGCCTGGGAAGATAATGGCATGCCCAAACGCGACATAGGCATGCAAGAAAAAATCGCCGCAGAAATGACCCGATTAAACCTCGAAATGGGTGTTTTTGTCGCCACGGGATCTTTTTCAGACGTCACATTTGCCGGCGACGACGAAGATGCAAAACAGGCCGTGCTAAAAGATATCAAAGCCGCTATAGTAGTTGCCAAACGCGTAAATGCAAAATGGTGTACGGTCGTGCCCGGGCTTTACGACTTAAAACTCGCGTGGGATTATCAAACAGCCAATGTAATCGAACTGCTCAAACGATGCTGCGACATTCTCGAAGAATCGGGTCTGGTAATGGTATTGGAACCGCTCAATCGCCTGACGAACCACCCCCGCGTCTATCTGGCTGGCTCGCCACAGGCATATCTGATCTGCCAGGCCGTCAATCACCCGTGTTGCAAAATCCTCTTTGACATCTACCACCAGCAAATCACCGAAGGCAACCTCATTCCCAATATCGACCGCTGCTGGTCTGAAATCGGTGTTTTTCAAGTAGGCGATAACCCCGGTCGTAAAGAACCCACCACCGGCGAAATCAACTACAAAAGTATCTTCAAACATCTACATGAAAAAGGCTGCACGAGCATCGTCGGCATGGAACACGGCATCAGCCTGCCCGGCAAAGAAGGCGAAGACCGTCTGATCCAGGCTTATGTCGAATCGGATGATTTTTAGGTAAGGAGTCTATCTCATGAAAGCAATCGTCGTCGGCCTCGGTGGTCGTGCGCGTCACTGGCAGGCCGCGTGTGACGAACATCGCGAAGTCGAATTAGTCGCCT
>JAPPAB010000063.1 GCA_026705765.1 Gemmatimonadota bacterium | reverse complement strand
GGAGGACAGCTTTCGGGGCATGAGTTGGCGCTTGATGGAGGCGGTGAACGCGCATCTTATCCGATTCGGGAGACGTTTGAGGAGATTGACGGAGAGCAGGTTCTCTCGGCCGTTCGCGTGGATACCGATCCACCGGTTGTCTGGGAGAATCCATTCAAGCGCCAGAAGGTTTCCCATACGGACGATGTGGCAAAAGCCGCGATTCTCAATAGCCTTCACAGGGCTGTGACAGAGGGATCAGAACCGCAATACAGTCCCGCAAATGCCCGCAGGGATCTGGAGATCTGGATTGCGATTCGCGAAAGCGCGAATAGGGGTAGTGCCTGGGTTGATCTTCCGCTGAAGGAAGAAACGGATCTCGAGCGACGATTTGAAGCCGAATTTGTTCGTCAGTACGGCGGTCATCCCATCACAGATCGCAAGCGTCTGTTAAATGCCCCTTTCCAACGTCTCAGTCCGCTGTGGACCATAGCAGGTTGGTTGTGATATGAACTACTCAGATTGGAGAGATGTGATGCGTTTTTTTCTGGTATTCTTGTCGATGATTATTGTTTCAGCTCAAACTGTGCAAGCGCAGCCGGGAGATGTAAAAGGTCATGTTGCAGCGCTTAAAGGCAAGACGTTCTGGATCAAAATCGCTTTTGTAGAGGTGAATGACGGGATTCGAGGTATTGATGCGGCAAATGTTTTTGAGAATGGGGAAGTTTCATACCGCGCGACAATAGGTGGTTTTCGCCAGTCTCAGTCTCAGTCTGCAGAGGATTTTGCCGAAGAAGCCCGGAATATCATTATAAGAGATGAGCTTGCCGGGTGGAGTGTGCGGGTGATCCAACGAGGTGCGAAAGTTAAAATCCGAAAAGCCGAGGCGAGGGAGAAAGAGGTCTATATTGAACTCGACAGACTGTCAGGTGCTCGCCATGCCGTTCGCCTCAAGGTCAATAGAGATAAGTACACGATTCCCGAAGTTGAACGTCTTTTCAAAATCGCCTTTGCAGCAAGCGAAGCAGAATTAGAAGGTGCAGAGAAAACTGTTTCACTCAAGCTGGATATGTCTATTGAAGAAGTGATCGCCCTGAAAGGCAAACCCAAAACGCGTGTTGACCTCGGCTCCAAGACCGTTCTCACTTACGACGACTTGAAACTGATATTTAAAGACGGGAAATTGGTTGATGCGGAGTAAATGCCCACTCAGGACCCTACGCATTTTCCAGCACATCTCTCATCGCTTTGCCCTCTTCGCGGAACCATTGCATTAAGATGCTCACATCGGTTCCCACGCAAAAGTGTTTCACGCCCATGTCTAAATATCGCTTCGCGCCTCTGGCGTCTCCGAGTTCCGCCCGGGGCGCAATGCCCATTTTAAGCGATGTTTCGATCACGTATTTTTCGGCTTCCTGTACTTTTTCTCTGGCATAGCCCGTGTTCAGAGAATAATCCCCTGGCCCGAATTGTATCATATCTAAGCCCGGTAAGGAAAGCAGGGCTTCCAAATTTTCGACTGCTTCTTTCTTTTCGATCATGATCGCGACAACGGAATCGCGACACGACTGAATAAATTCAGATCCTCCTGTATCCACACCAAACCGCACGTACCGGCGCATATTTACTCCGTGATGTCCACCATCTTCTGGCGTGTCGGGGCGCACGGCTGCCACACAAGCTGCCACATCCTCTACTGTGCGCACGTCGGCAAATAAAACATTTTGAATACCCGCACCTATGGCGCGGTTTGCTATGTGTCCACGTGGGTCTTCCTCGACCTTGATCATTGCCGACATATCGTCGAATAGATCGATAGCCCGACCGATATTGTCCATGGTGTGTAAATCATAGGGAGCGTATTCCGATACGTATTCGATATAATCAAACTGTCCCGAATATCCCACCATTTCAAATACCGATGGCCACGGGCTGTGTACGTGGGTTCCCAAAGTGGGTTTATCGGCATCGAGCAATTCTCTCAGTTTATTTCGGCGCATGTTTCCTCCTTGAAGGTGTTGTTGCACATGGTAGTGCGTTTCATTTCTTATCAATACACAAAAATAGCGAAAAAATCCAGTGGTCTTCTCTGCGCTCGCATCCAGACCCCGACAATTTTGAGTTGTCTCTTGAACAAGATGAAGTTATACTATTAGTAAGGATTATAAAATTTATTTTTATAAAGAATATTCAAGGTAAGTTCTTGAAAAACAGAATTTTGTTATTCTGATAATAGAGACAGTGCAAGCGCAACCAATGAGGTATTTCAGCAAAGGGGGAAATAATGTCGAACACCGATATTGCGTTGATGGCCCACCTGATGCGTCGCGCCGGGTTTGGGGCCACGAGAACAGAACTGGAGGACTATGCCGAAAGGGGCTACGAAAACGTCGTGGAAGACCTGGTTGAGCCGGAGCGCTGCGATCCGGTTGATGAGGATATTTTGAACCGTTATTTTGGCAGCTTTGAAGCGGGATATGTAGAAAAATGGATGTATCGAATGATCCGCAGCAAGCGCCCGCTCGAAGAAAAAATGGCTCTTTTCTGGCATCACGTATTTGCCACCGGGTTAGGAAAAAACCAGCATATTCTCGCTTCTGCCCGCCAGATAGACACTTTTCGTCGCGTGGGTCTTTCGAATATGCGGGAAATTCTGATTGAGTTGTCCAAAGATCCAGCCATGATCTTCTGGCTGGATAACAACGAAAATCGCAAGGGCGAGCCTAATGAGAATTACGGCAGGGAGCTGTTGGAACTCTTCTCAATGGGCGTTGGCAATTACACAGAAGACGATATTAAGAATTGTGCCCTCGCCTTTACGGGATGGACATTCGCGCAGCCGCCGCCCCTGTATCCGCAAGGTTATTACGATGCGAAGTTCGTTTTCCTCGAAGAAGACCACGATGATGGGGAAAAGACGTTTTTGGGGCATACGGGCAATTTCAATGGCGATGATATTATCGACATTATCGTCGAACAACCTGCCTGCGCCAAGTTCATATCCAGGCATCTCTACAACTTTTTTGTCGCAGACGAGCCACAGGTCCCATCCTGGCATGTGACCCCGCCACAGGATCCCGAAGCGATTGAAATTCTGTCAAATGCTTTTATGGAGTCGAAGGGCGATATGCGCCACATCTTGAGAACGCTTTTCAATTCTGACTTCTTCAAGGAAGCGCGAGGGAAAAAGGTGAAAAGTCCTACCGAACTCGTTACGGGCATTCTGAAGCTGATCGGTACCTATCAACGTCCCGATCCGGGTATGGGTAGATATTCGGGTGCGACCACGTTAATGGGACAGAAATTACTGGATCCTCCGACTGTGGAAGGCTGGCATACTGGTAGGGAATGGATTGATGGCGGCACGCTGACCGAGCGCGTGAACTTCGCCGTTCGCGAGGTAAGCGATGCGTCCAGGCCGGGCATACGTGGAATCATTGATCGGCTCAAAGCTGAGGGACGGGCACTCGCTCCCGATGAGTTCGTGGAAAAATGTCTGGATCTCGCAGGTCCTATGATCGTGAGTGATACGACCCGCGAATCTTTGAGCAAATTTGCGGAATCAGGTGGCGATCTCGATCTATCTGCGGACAACGGATCTGGGGAGAGCACAGATCGCGTGATACAGATGCTGCAACTTATTGTCGCTTCGAGAGAATATCAATTTGCGTAGCACACGGAAAGGAGGAGTAAAATGGCTTCCAAAGACCCAATTCTCGTCATTGTTGAGTTGAAGGGCGGCAATGACTTCATGAATACGATTATCCCTTATACCAACGGCATATACCACGATTGCCGACCTATTGTGGGGCTTCGCCAGGATGAAGTTTTGCCGATGAATGACACGCTGGCCTGGCATCCCAATACGGTGCCCCTGAAGGAGATGTTTGAGCAGGGTGATGTGGCGATTGTGCAGGGTATCGGGTATCCCGACTCGAGCCGGTCGCATTTCAGGGCTATGGATGTCTGGCATACCTGCGAACCCATAGATATTGGCACAGAGGGCTGGTTGGGCAGGGTGGTTCGGGATCTGGATCCGAAGGGGGAAAATGTCCTGACGGGCATTAACTTCGGAAAGGGACTTTCCCGAGCACTGGCCGTTTCTGGCGTTCCCGTGACATCTGTTGACGATCTCGACAATTACGGCTTGATGACCAGTATTGTGGAAGACCCAAAGCGAATGCAGGCTATTGAAATATTCAAGACTATGTACGAACCCGCGATTGGCACGGGGGTGGTGATGGATTATCTTTCACAGACGGGCCTGGATGTCATCAGAGGCTCCGATGAGTTGAAGAAGGCTCCCGCGATGTATCAGTCCAATGTGGAGTACGGAAGCAATTCGATTGCGAAGGCACTCAGGGATGTCGCGCGTGTTCACCTTGCCGGTCTCGGTACAAGGATTTTTTACACGCAGCACGGGGGTTACGACCACCATGCAAATGAGATGCCGTCACATCCCAAGTTGCTGACGGAGTTGTCGGAAGCAATCCGCGATTTTTTCCAGGATTTGCGAAACCACAATGCCTCGCAAGAAATTGTCATGCTCGTTTTCTCAGAGTTTGGGCGACGTATGAGGGATAATGCCAGTGGCACTGACCACGGTACAGGTGGTGGTGCATTTATCATCGGTGATGGTGTGAATGGCGGGCTATATGCAGAATATCCGTCTCTTGAGCCCTCCCGATGGGCCAACGGCGAAGACCTTGAGCATACAATAGACTTCCGCGGCATATACGCAACGCTCCTGGAGCAATGGATGGGAATGGATGCCACTCCGATTGTGGATGGGACATTTGAACAGATCCAGCCTTTCAAAGAGGCCGTGTGATCACGAATCAACGAATCAACGAATCAACGAATCAGCGAAGCTTGTAGTGGGTAGGGGTGGTTGGGTGGGGTTCGTCTATTCGTCTATTCGTTGTGTATTTTGAAAAAGGGAGGTGAATCATGGGCAGACCTTATGGCCTGTTGCGGGCAGGATTTCCATTTTACAAGACTCTGGGCATGAGGCGGTTGACGAATTTTCCGATCGATATTGCTCTGGGTAAGGAAGGCTGTCTCTACATATTGTGCCGGAACAGAGATGCATCGACGATCAGGAAGTACCATATTGATGACAAAGACCTGGGTACCGTTGGCCGTGGGCTTACGTGGGCGGTTTCAATTATTGCCGATAGCGAGGAGAACCTCTATGTTTCCGACGAGGCCGTGCATTGTATTTTGTCCTTTGACAAAGATGGCAAAGATCTGGGGAAATGGGGTGAACACGGCGATGGCGATGGACAACTGAACGGTCCGGCAGGTATTGCCTTCGATGCCGAAGAGAATATCTATGTTGCTGACAGCCTGAACCACAGAGTTCAGAAGTTTACCAAAGACGGTGAATTTATCTCACAATGGGGCGGGTTTGGCGATGGGGAGGGGGAGTTTAACATGCCCTGGGGGCTTACCGTGGATGAACTGGGCGATGTTTATATCGCGGATTGGCGGAATGATAGAATCCAGAAGTTCACTGGTGACGGGGCGTTTATCTTCGCGTTTGGAAAGTCGGGTAGCGGAAATGGCGAGCTAAATAGACCGACGGATGTGGCCGTAGATGAGCATGGCGATATTTATGTTGCGGACTCGGGAAATGACCGGGTGCAATTGTTCAATTCCGAGTCGAGATACGTGCAGAAATTCCTGGGGGATGCAACCCTGTCAACGGTCGCAATTGAATATATGATGACAAATGCCGGTCCAAATCGCCTGAGGGATATGGCAGACCTCGAGCCACAAAAGTACTTTCGATGTCCGGGAGGGGTGGCTGTCAATGGAGATGGACTGATGTTTGTAGCGGACAATGGCTCCTATCGGGTGCAGGTCTATCAGAAGCAGGCCGTCCCGCTTACGGAAGAGCAATTTTCTGCGCCGAGGCGGTCGCCTACGCTTCACCAGGAATAGGCTGAACGCGTCGAATACTGTGGCCCTCAGTTTTCGCTGGGGGCCATTTTTTATGACTTCTTACCCTGTGTGCAAACAATGAGCAATCCTTTACAAGCACACCATTTGTCGGCGAGAGAGCGAGATCCATCGGTGCGCCCGGGTGCTATTGGGCTGGGGGTAGTGCTCACATTTTGCATCAACGGCTTTGATCCTATCTCCCGCTACTTGATCCACTCTTCCTCGTTCACACACAGCCAGATGCCCTTTGCCTTGCTGATGGGGATTTTGCTCCTGGGCTATCTCTACAATCCCCTCGTTCGAAAGCGGTTTCCCCACTTCGCTTTGACGCGGCGGGATATGGCTGCGGTGCTCGCTATTGGATTTCTCGGCACAACAGTACCCACGCTCGCTCAGCGATTTGTAGCTGTGATCTCGGCTCCGGATTACTACGCTTCTCCTGAAAATGAATGGCCCACCTACACATTGCCCAACCTGCAGCGCTGGTTGTTCCCCAGCAATGCCGGAGATAGCGTTGGGATGTTCTATCGCGGGCTGGTTCCCGGTACGCCTTTGCCCTGGGAGATATGGGTTGGTCCGCTCTTCTGGTGGTTCAGTCTGCTCATCGCGATCATGCTGGCCTGTTTTTGTCTCTCCGTCATTTTGAGAAAACAGTGGTCGGAAAGCGAGCGTTTGGCATTTCCCTTTGTCGAGCTTTCACTGATGCTGGTAGAGAATCCCGGATCCGGACGGAATCTGCCCCAATTTTTTGGTCTGCCCCTTTTCTGGATCGGGTTTTCTATTCCAGCAATCATGCTTTTTTGGAATACAGCAGGCCACTTCTTTCCGGGCCTTCCCACATTCGCATTTCTCAATATTAGAACACTGCTCCCCATCGGACGGGGATTTATGCCTTTCTTTCTCCAGTTCGATTTTTATGTCATTTGTTTCGCGTATTTTACTACCCTGGAAATTCTCTTGTCGATGTGGTTTTTCCACATTTTGGGCATGTTGCAGGCAGGCATTTCCAACCGTATCGGGTTTGGCCCCCGAGGCTATGGTTCGGGGGTGATCTCTCAGAATAATTACGGCCTGATGGTTTTTGTGCTGTGGAGTCTCTGGATCGCACGCGGTCACATCCGCGATGTCTGGCGCAAAGCAATTGGAAAAGGCCCCGAGGTAGATGATTCGAGCGAACTGCTCTCCTATCGCACAGCAACCTTCGGTTTCGTCCTTGCCAGCCTTTTCATTTTTTTTTGGCTTTGTAGAACCCGGATGAATCCGGGGGTGGCCGCGGCATTTATGTTTTTTAGTCTGATTCTCTATTTGGGGATGGCCAAGATCGTGGCGCTCAGCGGATTGGTGTCTTTACGGGGTTCGGGACCCACCGGACCCGTCAAAGGATTGATCGGCATCTGGAATATGGATGATACGACGATTGCGGCTCTGAACCAGATGGGCACGCTTTACGGCAATGCAAAGGGATTTGCGATGCCAGGTGCGGTGAATGCCGCCAGGGCTGGCGACCACACCGATCCTCAAAGACGCCGATTGGGAGGGGCAATTCTCATTGGCGGAATTCTATCAATTTTCGCCTTTGTGATCACTACCCTTATTCTGGGTTATTACGGGCCGGGAGCTGAGAATTTTGGAGATTACAGTTATACGCGAGGCAACCGGGCTTTTTTCAATTATACTGTTTCGGATATCAAAGGGCGTCCAGATGCAGAACGGCAATGGTGGGACCTGGGCTTCGGAACCTTCGGAGCAGCGATGACTCTGCTGCTGATTTTTCTGAACCAGCGGTTTCCCTGGTGGCCTCTGCACCCGGTGGGATTCACCGTTTCCCTCCAGTATCCCACCCGCGCGTCCTTTTTTTCGGTATTTATCGCCTGGCTGATGAAAATAATTGTGCTCAAAGTCGGCGGTATTGAGCTTTTTAATCGCTCTCGTATCTTTATTTTTGGCGTCCTCATGGGCTATACGCTGGGCGTTCTGGTTTCTTTTGTTCTGGATATTTTCTTTTTTATGGGGCAGGGCCACCGCATGCACACACCACCGCTGTAATAAGTAGAGCCATAAAAAAAGCGGAGAAATCCCGTAGATTTCTCCGCTCTCTTTTTGTCCGTGATATTGTTATTGCAAATAGTGGCTTGCTGGCATGCCCAACCAGCCGCGACTGACGTAATCTGCCATTGCGAAGGCAAATAGGATCAGCAAGAACAAAATACCTGCACCTGCGAGCAACCAGGTCAGTCGGCTGGCGTATTTGACGTGCATGAAAAACAGAATCACAATCGTGGCTTTTGTGCAGGCGATACCCAGTGCTACCACGTCATTAAACATGCCCAATTCTTGATAAGCCACCCAAACCGTTAGCGCGGTTAAAAACATCAAGGAGGCAAATACCGCCAGATAAATGCGTACAGTCGGGCCGTGGTGATCATCAGCCATCAGTGTCCTCCCTGTAAGCCGAGAAGATAGAGCAGTGGAAATAGGAAAATCCAGACAATATCGACAAAGTGCCAATACAGGCCAAATATTTCAATAGGGGCGTTGTATTCGGCCGTGTATGTCCCCTGTGCGGTTTTAACAAATACCCAGATCAACAGACCAATGCCAATAATCATATGCAGGGCATGCATCCCGGTCATTCCGAAATACAGAGAATAGAAGAGAGCCAGTTGGGGCGAGTTTTCACCGTGCGGATGCCAGGCCAGACCGGGGACCAAACCGTACTCGATTTTTGCGGAGTATTCAAAGTATTTGACCACCAAAAAGGTAAGACCTAAGATTCCGGTCAGCGTCAGATAGACCAGTATCCCTCTTTTATTGCCTTCGTGGGACTTGTGTACGGCCATCGCCATTGTCAGGCTGCTGACAATCAACACTATGGTATTAAATGCTCCCAGAGGAATATCCAGGTGGCTACTGCCTTCAAAAAATGCCTCGGGATAATAGGATCGGTAAATCAGATACGTCGCAAAAAAGCCTCCAAAAAACAGAATTTCTGTAATCAGAAAGCTCCACATGCCAATGACGGCAGATTCCTTCTGCTGCGGCATATCCTCGAACTGGTGGGCCAGTCCGTGCGGGTGATCGTGATGTAATGCGTGATCGGCCATTAGTGCTCCTCAATTGGTCCGTACTCATAGGCTTCTTCTGTCACGACAGGCGTTTCTTCAAAATTAAATGTGGGCGGTGGAGAAGTCGTTTCCCACTCCAGGCCTTTGGCTCCCCAGGGGTTATCAGGTGCTTTTGGTCCCTTAAAGATTGACCATGTCAAATACGCGCCGGGAACCAGATATCCAAGGGCGAGAATTGACGCCCCCATAGACGATGCCACATTCAAGACCTGAAATTCGTCGGGATAGACGTGATAACGCCTGGGCATGCCCATATACCCCAGAATGAACTGCGGGAAAAATGTCAGATTAAAACCGAGAAATACCAGCAGGGCTGAAACGCGTCCCCAAATGTCGGGAAACATCTTGCCCGTAATTTTTGGCCACCAGAAGTGCATGCCACCAAGATATCCCATTACCTGACCGCCAACCATAATATAATGGAAGTGCGCGACCACAAAATACGTGTCGTGCAGGTGAATATCCAGGCCCATACTCGACAAAAATAGTCCGGTCAAACCTCCAACTAAAAATAAGCCGAGATAACCATAAACGTAAAACATTGAGGTATCATATACAATAGACCCTTTGTATAAGGTCGCTGTCCAGTTGAATGTTTTAATCGCAGAGGGCACTGCTACCAGAAATGTGATGATGGAGAACACCATGCCGGCATACGTCGATTGGCTGCTCACAAACATGTGGTGACCCCACACCAGGAAGCCCAAAATTGCGATGGCTACACTTGAGAACGCGACAAATTCATATCCAAAGACGCGCTTGCGCGCAACAGAGGCTACCATTTCGCTCATCACGCCCATTGAAGGCAAAATCATGATATAAACGGCTGGATGTGAATAGAACCAGAACAAGTGCTGGAATAAGACGGGATCGCCACCGAGATTTGGATCGAAAAATCCAAATCCAAATCCGCGTTCGAGCATGAGCAGCACCAGCGTAATTGCGATAACGGGTGTGCCCAACAGCATGATCAAACTGGTGGCATAATGAGACCAGACAAATAGCGGCAGGCGGAACCAGGTCATCCCCGGCGCGCGCATGGTGTGGATTGTCACGACAAAGTTGAGGCCTGTCAGAATGGACGAGAAACCCGCCATAAAAGCGGCCATAGCGGCGAGAATCACATTTGAATTTGAATAGGTGCTGCTGTACGGCGTATAAAAGGTCCAACCCGTATCAACGCCGCCTCCGACCACAGCAATCGTTCCTAAAATTCCCGCGACGACATAAACATACCAACTCAAGAGATTGACGCGCGGAAAAGCCAGGTCTTTTGCGCCAACCATTATGGGGACTAAAAAGTTGCCAATGGTTGCGGGAATAGATGGCACCAAAAAGAAAAAGACCATGATGATGCCGTGCATTGAGAAAACTTTGTTATACGTATCCGAAGACATCAAATCGCCTTCGGGCGTCATCAGTTCAAAGCGAACCAGACTGGCAAACAACCCACCCAGGGCGAAAAAGATGGAAATCGAAATAATGTACAAAACAGCAATGCGCTTGTGGTCCCTGGTCAACAACCAGGACTTCAAGCCATAACCGTTATTGAGATAATTGACGCTCGGCGCATCTTCAGACGCTTGAACATCTTGCTCGGTGATTGCCATGGCACATCACTCCATGCTCGTGAGTTCGGGGGCTTTCAGTGATTTGATATAGGCGATTAACTGAATGATCCCTTCTTCGCTGATCTGACCTTTGAAAGTTGGCATAATGGGTTTGTATCCGGCCATGATCTTGGCGGAAGGATTCAGAATTGATTCTCGAATATAGGCTTCGTCAACCAATGCAGTACCGCCGCCTTCCAGAGCCACTGTTTTGCCAAAAAGACCCGCCAGGGATGGTCCGCGTCCCGTCCCATCCATTTTGTGACAGGTATGACAGGCGTATTGTTCAAATAATCTTTCTCCGGCTACTTCCATTGGCTCATTCGCAGTCCCGCCCGTCAACCAGGCTTCGTAATCTTGAGGCTCCAGGACATGTACTGTACCAATCATACGCGAATGCTCGGTGCCGCAAAATTCGGCGCAAAACAGATGATACGAACCGACCTGCGTTGCTTTAAACCACAAATTGGTATATCGCCCGGGCACCACATCCTTTTTGACGCGAAAGGCGGGGATATAAAAACTGTGCAACACATCTTCCGCTGTCATGGTCAGACGCACCGATTCACCCAGAGGTACATGTAATTCGTTAATCTCCTTTTTGCCTTCTGGATGTTGCAATTTCCACATCCACTGTTTGCCTACCACATATATTTCCATGGCGTTTGGCGGGGGTGTAATTAGATGGAAATACAATACGGTTGCCCACACGAATACACCCAGCGCGAGCACAGCCGGAATGGCGGTCCAAAATATCTCCAGACCGAGATGCCCCGCAATTTGTCGCGGCACTTCGTCGTCCGATTTGCGCTGGTACTTAATCGCAAAAATGACGACTAAAATGACGACTAAGAGCGCGAAAAATACGCACAGTGCCAAAATGCCAAAATAAAGCGCGTCAACGTGAAAGGCAAAACTCGAAGCTTGATCTGGAAAGAGAGGAAAATCAGTCTGCATGTGCCAACTCAGGAGTTAGAGGTCCGATGGACTTTTTTATTGAGGCGTTAATTTGCCCGTAATGGCGACCGCTCTCGGCGCACCATAATAAAAATAAATGTTAAAATACAAATTACAGTAATCACACCGGCAATGCGAACCAGGCGATAAATTGCCAGCGTATATTTGCCCGTCAATGGATTGTATTGAAAACAATATAGCAAAATCGCATCTATCGGGGAACTGATCTGATCTTGTGCGGCTTCCAAAAGCCCCAGTCGCAAATCTCGCGGTGCAAATTCGACCCCAAATAGATACCGGGCGATCTTTCCGTTGGGCGTCAAAATTGCAATCCCACTGGCGTGAACGTATTCGTCTGTTTCTGGATCGTATATGTAGCGATATCCAATGGCCCTGGTCAATGCGTCTATTGATGCCTGTTCTCCAGTGAGAAAATGCCATCCAGTTTCTCCACCTTCTCGACCATATCCATCGACGTAATTCACCTTTTTTGCCGCTGCCAATTCTGAATATTCGTCGGGATCAATGCTAAATGTCACCACCAAAAAATCCCGTCCGGCATTGAGCGATAAAGGGCGCAATCCCGACAACAAACCATTCAAAATCTGCGTACACAACATGGGGCATTCATAATATGCGGGCACTAAAATAACGGGATGCTCATCTAAATATCGCGCCAGCATAACATCTGTTCCCGATTCATCGCGGAACTTCAAATTTACTGGTACAGATGCGCCCAACCTCTGGTCAATCCCAACGGAATCCAGTACTGTGGGATTCGGCGTGAGGTCTTGTGCCCACGCGCCTCTGGCGAAGCACATCAGCGTAATACAAGCGAATAAAACGCGCATGTTTTACTCTCTCACCGGGAACCCTCGTTCGAGAACCAGGTCTATTGCTCGCTCAATTGGAAGATGCACAACCCCGGCATCCCTATCTACCCAACCGTATTCGGTAAGCGTGCGATTGGTTTCGGCACGCACTTGCGTCAGTTCCTCAGAAGGTACAGTCTGGATCAGCGGTCCCTGATAGGGCTTTTGATGTGCAGCCATCGGCGGTGGATCATCTGTCATATAAATCACGGCTTGTTCCAGACCGAGAAACATGGCCCACATAGCGATAAAAGATAGAATGGCTATGAATATGATTCCCGCAGTGGCAGCGAGAATTGGACCAATATTGAGATGATAGTCTTCGTAGCCCTTTTCGCGGGCGTTGTGCTTTTCTGCCATATCAGTGACCTTCTCCGGCAAAGGTTTCCGCCATGCGCGGATCGTGCAATGGTATTAGCGGCACACCTTTTAGCTGCATCGCAAAAAATCCCAACCACAAACCGCCAATACCAACGAATGTCAGCACATCTGCTACGTAGCGATAAAGTCCACTGGCACCACCGTGTACAAAAGCCGGTGTAATAAAATAATAAAGATCGACATAGCGCATAATCAACATAAAAATCGCGATAACCGTCATAAGCGCAGCGCGGCGTTTGATCGCCCGTTGCAATAATAAAAAGAATGGCACAAAAAAGTGAAAAACAATCAACGCAGTGCCCACATATTGCCAACCGCCATGCGATCGACGGATGTACCAGGGGGCTTCTTCAGCCAGGTTGCCAGACCAAGTAATCAAAAATTGGGAAAAACTCACATAAGCCCACAGACATGTAAATGCAAACATCAGGGTACCCAGATCGCTCAAATATTTGAATGCATCAACTTCCCGATAGACCTCGACATCCTTTAATTTGATTACCCACAATATGCACAACGCCATGGCACCCAGCGCGCCTCCCACCACAAAAATTAAGCCGTAGATCGTCGAAAACCAGTGCGGTTCCAAAGACATGACCCAATCTGTTGCCGCAAAGGTAACGGTCAAGATAAACATGGGAATGCCGGGACCACTCAGGTTAATCATCCGCCTTTTTAGACCCGGTTCGCCCGTTTCATCTTGCTCGCGCGACCATTTTGTCAGCAAAAACATCCAGAGCAACCACAGGGCAAAATAAACGACTGCGCGAATATAAAATCCGGTCTCATTCAAATACGGCTTTTTAAAGGTCAAAATCGGGTCTTTGGCTACGACATCTGCATGCGTCCATTCGTACAAATGGTACATACCTTGAAGGGCAATGGGAATAAACAGGACAGCCATAAGCCACAGTGTGCGCGCGCCCGATTCCAGTAATCGCCGAATGACAAATCCCCACCGTCCGCTGACCAGATGGTGCAACATCAACAACCCCAGACAGCCCAGAGAAATGACCAACCAGTAGATATAGCCAACGAGATACGATTGGAAAAATTGTTGAGAATCGGCAAAAGCAACAATACCACACAGAACCGTGAATGAGGCACCGACCAACAGGCCCCATTGTTGCACCTTATCTACAAACGAATGTTTGAAGGTTTCAGTAGCCATAATATCCTACTCATTTTCAAGCCGCTGACGCGCATCAGCAGGGACATCGTCCAGCGTGGCGTTTTGGCTCAGTTGTAACGCCTGAATATAGGCTATAATAGCCCATCGATCTCGCGGTTTGATACGCGATGCATAGCTATACATTGCGCCAAAACCATTGGTCATGACATCAAAAAAGTAACCCGGTGTCTCATTTTGTAGCCGCTCAATATGGTATGATGGAGGTTGCTTCATGCCGCGCCGCACCACCATCCCACGTCCATCGCCTTCATATCCGTGACATGGGGAGCAATAGATATTGTAGCGTTCTCTGCCTCGGAGAATCACATCGCGCGTAATGGGAAAGGGAAAAGTTTCCGCTGGTTTACCATCTACTATCCCGGTATATAAATGCGCGTCTGTACGCAAATGTCCGCGTGCAACTGTGCCTTTTATCCATGGTCGAGATGACCTTTGATCCGCGAAAAAAGTATTTTTTTCCAGCGGTTCAAATCTCGACTGGTTGTACATTTCTTGCCGCAAACGCTCGATATCTGTCGTGCCTTCACATCCCATTGCCACAAAGAGTGCGAGCACTACAAACCATCTCACGGGATGGGCAATTTTTACCCAAGTAGCTAATTTACGGTTCGACATCATCTACCTTTTTTGCTTTCAGGCTCTCGAGAAATGCACGGGTTTCGGAAGTGTCAAATTTGGGATCTTCGGCTTCGATACACAAAAAGAACCCATCACCAGAGGCGCGTTCAAAATTTGGGACATTGAAAACCGGGTGATAGGGACGCGGCAAACCATTGAGGATGAGCATGCCGATCAATGCACCGAAAGCGGAAAATAGCACGCCGAGTTCAAATGTCACGGGAATAAAAGAAGGCCAGCTCAAAAGGGGCCTTCCTCCTACGTTGAGCGGATAGTCGATTACAGATACCCAGTACTGAAGCCCAAAGCCGGAACAGGCACCGAGAATCGCACAGATCAATACAATGATGGGTACGCGATGTTTGTCATAGCCCATTGATTCCGACAAATCGTGTATCGGCATTGGAGAATAAGCATCCATCTTGCGATACCCTTCTGCATATGAATCTTTCGCAGCTTTGAGCAATTCGTCGGGACCATCAAATTCGGCCAAAAGACCGTATAAATTTTCAGCCATAATCACACCCGTTTAATCATCGGCAGAAGCCGTTTCCGCATGTTCTCCATGGTTTTTGTTTGCCACCAACTGGCGGATTTCAAAAATGTTGATGACGGGCATCACCCGAATAAACAGGATCATCATAAAGAGGAAAAATCCAATTGTGCCTGCGTACAATGCCCAGTCCCACGGCGTCGAGTGATACATGTCCCAGGATGAAGGCATAAAGTCACGGTGGAGACTTGTCACCACAATGATAAATCGCTCGAGCCACATTCCCACATTGATGAACATCGAAATAGTGAATAGCCATAGCGGACTCAGGCGCACCTTTTTAATCCACAGTAATTGGGGGATCGCCACATTGCACAAGATCAATGACCAGTAAGTTCCGGAATAAGGGCCAAATGTGCGATTTTGCATCATATAGCCTTCATAGGGGCTGGCACTATACCAGGCAAAAAACTGCTCCATCGCATAGCCATAAGCCACAATGAGTCCGGTGGCGAGCATCACCTTGCCCATATTGTTCAGATGGCGGTCGGTGATATAATCGTGCAATCCGTAAAAGTAGCGAATGGGTAGCCCCAGCGTCAGCACCATTGCGAAACCCGCATATACGGCACCCGCCACAAAATAGGGCGGGAAGATGGTTGCATGCCAGCCGGGAATTAGTCCAACGGAAAAGTCCAAACTCACGATGGAGTGTACGGATAGCACCAGCGGCGTCGATACACCCGCTAAGAGAAGCGCGGCCATTTCATAGTTGAACCAGTGCTTGGCGGATCCTCGCCATCCCATTGACAATACACCGTAGATGATCTGTGAAATTTTGTGTTTGGCTTTGTCGCGCAGGGTGGCAAAATCGGGAATCAAGCCCAGATACCAGAAGATCAGGGATACTGTAAAGTAGGTGCCAACGGCAAATACATCCCATATTAGCGGACTGCGGAACTGCGGCCACACAGCCATTGTATTGGGATAGGGCAACAGCCAGTAAGCCGCCACCCAGGGACGCCCTGTGTGCAACAGCGGAAACATGCCGGCGCACATGACGGCAAAAATGGTCATGGCTTCGGCAAATCGGTTGATCGAATTGCGCCATTGCTGACGCATGAGTAACAAAATAGCTGATATCAATGTGCCCGCATGCCCAATACCGATCCACCAGACAAAGTTGATAATTGCCCAGCCCCAGCCAACGGGAATATTTAAGCCCCAGATGCCAGTCCCTTTGATCAGCAGCCAGGTTGCAGACAACATCAACAACTGCAAAATACCACCTGCAATCAACAACGCTGCGAGCCATCCCAGAGGCGTGCGATTGGTGATGAGCGCACTGAGTCTTTGCGTCACCGTTGTATAGGTCTGCCCCGGACCGAGTACCGGCGCCGGCATCGTCGGATCGTTTATAGGTGCAGGACTACCCATGCTGTGAAATCTCCGGATTGGGATTGGTCAACCGCGCGAGATACGTGGTGCGAGGTTTGGTATTTAACTCTGTCAAAATACCGTAATTTCTCTGTTGGGCTTTGAGCTTGGCCACGCGGCTATTGGGATCTTTGATATCGCCAAATACAATGGCATCTGCAGGGCATGCACCCTGACAGGCGGTCGTAATATCGCCATCTTTCAATTCGCGGTCCTCGACCCTGGATTCGATTCGCGCTGCACTAATGCGCTGTACGCAATAGGTACATTTTTCCATCACGCCGCGACCGCGCACTGTCACATTGGGATTGCGCTGCAATTTGAAACTCGGTGTTTCTTCATCGGCATAGTGGAGGAAATTGAAGCGCCGCACCTTATAGGGACAGTTATTAGAACAATATCTCGTGCCCACACAGCGGTTATAGGCCATATCGTTTAAGCCCTCGGCACTGTGTACGGTTGCGCCAACGGGGCATACGAGTTCACAGGGTGCATTCTCGCACTGCATACAGGGTACGGGCTGGTTGTAAAGTTCGGGGTTGTCCAGATCGCCCTTGTAATAGCGGTCGATGCGGATCCAGTGCATTTCGCGTCCGTTGAGCACCTCATCTTTGCCCACTACCGGAATATTATTTTCCGACTGACAGGCGACTGTGCAGGCATTGCAACCATTGCACGAATTCAGGTCAATTGCCATGCCCCAGGCTATGCCGTCGTTGTCGTGAATCCCGTCAAAAAAGTTTGCATCGGGACCGGGGTCATGCCCCATTTCGTGTACAAAATGCGGGTGTTTTTCATATTCATCGACTGTGCCAGATCGCACCAGCGAGCGACCTTCCATGCTGTGGTGGTCCTGCGTGCAGGCCAGAGGATAGGTCTGTCCTGTCTTTGTCATTGATGCACCCGATGCAACCCATGGCGAATCAGATGTCTGAAGTGCATAAGCATTAAAGCCGACGCCATTGCCCACGCGTCCGGCGGCGGTGCGTCCAAAGCCGAGATGTACGGTAACGGCATTCGCGGGATGCCCGGGTGCTATCCAGACAGGTGCTTCCACCGAGCGATTATTCGCGCTCAATGCGACCACATCGCCGTTTTGAAGCCCCATCGCCTCGGCAGTTGCCGGTGCGATTAAAGCCGCATTATCCCAGGTGAGGCGCGTATGGGGTTTGGGCAATTCTTGCAACCAGCCATTGTTGGCATATCGCCCGTCGCCAATTGTAGGATCCAGGCGGAAGTTCACTTCGAGTCCCTCATTCGCCTGCGATGGCGTGCCGTAATTTTCGGTCGTGCTCACAGAACGCTCGGGCAGAGCCGTATTGGGAATCACTCCGTCGTGCAAATAGGTTTGCCAGGCTGTTTCAAAATCGCTGTCTTTATACTGTTCACGCCAATATTCTTTGACCTGATCGTAATCCGCGCGTCCATCCCCGAGCATCATAGCCACCAGTCCCGCGGCGGATTTGCCACCGTAGAGCGGCTCAATCAATGGCTGGACAATAGACACGGTACCGTCAAAAGCGCGTGTATCGCTCCAGGCTTCCAGTGCGTGTGCTTCGGGCAAATGCCAGTGAGACAATCGCGCGGTTTCATCTTGAGATTGGCCCAGGTGAATGCGCGTTGTCACTTTCTGGTAAGCGGCGGCAAAATTGAGGTCTGCCGGTGCATTATAGACGGGATTGCCACCCAGAACCACCAGCAGGGAAACTCTGCCCTCTGACATATCAACAGTTAAATCTTTGAGGGAAGCGTATTGATTGGTAGGCTCGGCTTCTACTGGGTCTGTGTACGTCACGGTATTACCCGCATTGCCCAACGCATCGTTGATGGCGTGTGCGAGTGCGTGAACAGCAGGCGGTTGATGATCGCCGGCAATCACCAGGGATGCGCCGCGATGTGCCGCCAGGTCTTTGACCAGTGCATTGAGCCAGGTGTCGTGTCCGGCGCTATTGCCACCCGTCGTGTTTATCCCCAATGCAGTAGCCACTGCTCGGGCAAATCCCTCGACCTGACTGGCTTTCAATGGCAGGCGGTGATCGGCAAAAGATCCCGTATTGGATGGGGTGGATTCGACGACGTAGAGCCGATTCATATCGGCCTTTTGACCGTCGATGACCTGACGACCGAGGGCAACGTGACGAGCGTGTCGAACGCTTGCCGCACCGCTATCCATAAAATCGGCGTCTAAAGACAAGATGCGTTTGGCTTTTTCGAAATGATACTGCGTTTCGACTATTTCGCCAAAGGCCATTCTGGCACCTTCGCGCACGTTGTCGCGCGTGCCCGGCTCAAATTGGTGCCACCTTGCGTTGGGATATTTTTCCAATAGTGCGCGGATCTGGCTGACCAAAACTGGCGAGGTCACAGTTTCCGTTAATAGACGCAATCCCTGTCCCTGATCCAAATCGAGTTTTGCCACTTCGGTGGCAAGGGCAGCGGAAAATCTCGTCCATGTACTCGCCCGCCCATTTCCCACGGGCACTTGCGAGCGGTCAGGGTCGTAGAGATCGAGTATCTGTGCCTGTGTAATTGCATCTGTAGGGCCAAAAGTCGCATTGCCCGATCGGGGGTTTGCGGGATGTGCGGGATTGCCCTCTATTTTGGTTGGACGCCCCGCATGGCTTTCGACCAATACACCCCGGGCAAATCCGCCTTGAGAGAGAGCCGAAGCAAAAAATAGGGGTTTACCGGGTACGATCTGCTCGGGCGCACGTATATAGGGGACGATTTTTTCTGGCGGCTGGCGCGTACACGATGTCAAACCGGCAAATGCCAGAGACGCACCCATCACCTGTAGAAATTTGCGGCGACCGACTTTGTCGCTCCATTCGGAAGCCCCTTCGGGAAATTCGCGGTGCAAATAGTCGCGAAATTCTTCCGTATCAGCCAATTCATTCAGGCTGCGCCAATAATCCTGCCCCTCGCGCTTAGATAGGCGTTCGCGAATCGCCGAGAGGTCCAAACCGTCTTTATGTGCTGTGCGTGTCATCGATGACATGTCGAGCAATCCGTGGAAGGGTTAATATCGTAGTCTTGAACCAGTTGTGCGCCCAGCAAGGCTTGAGAGATCGCATGTCCGCGTTCATCCATTGGTTTCCAGGCCATATTGAAAACTTCTTCGCGGGGACGCACATATTTCTCGGGTGCCCGGTGACATTCCAGGCACCATTCCATATTGAGGGTGTTCACTTTCCACATCAGCGGCATTTCATCAACCTGTCCGTGACAGGTTTGACATCCGATGCCTTTGTGAACGTGAATGCTGTGATTGAAATAGACAAAATCGGGGAGGTCGTGGATGCGAACCCACTCTATGGGATTACCCGTGCGATAACTTTCGCGGATGGGTTCGAGAAGGGGGCTTTCCGTCCAAATCTGAGAATGACAGGTCATGCAGGTTTCAACAGGGGGGATATTGGCGAAAGAAGATTCTTCAACAGAGGTGTGACAATAGCGACAATCGAGGCCCACGCCAGTCACGTGGTGTTTGTGACTGAAGGGTACGGGCTGTTTTTTTGCGACCAGGACATCGGATGTGTAGTGCAATCGGTTGGTGTTGAGCAGAATGGTGAGGCCCGTTCCAACAACAACCAGAACCACGACAATACTGATTCTGGCATACGCGTTACTGCCACGCGGAAAAAGCTGCGCCATTTATGAATCCTGTGAAGTGAGATGAGACAAAATTGAGATCAGGTCGAGCCTACGAAGGGCTTAATATACACGAATCCACATGCGAGTCAAGCAATAAGTTTTGCTCATATAAACTGTACATTATTATCTACTTTGTTTTGCATATAAAACACGCATTTTAATCGTGAGTGTCCGCTGTATGTTGTTCTACATTGCGCCGATTTTCATCAGTGGGCAGTTCGGCAATGTACTGGTAATTGGGATCACGCGCCTGTCTGTCCAAAATCTCAGCAATTTGTTTCCACGTTTCGCGCAAGCCCCGGGTGCAGTGGGGCATCTCGTGTTTGATCAGCCTGTGTAGCCGACCGAGTTTGTAGCATGGAACCGCAGCGTACATGTGATGCTCGGTGTGGTAGTTCATATGCCAGTAGAGAAATTGGAGCAGGGGATTGAGGTAGATCGTGCGGCAGCAGAGGCGAAAATCCGGTACTTCGTCTTGCAGCCCAACGTGCTGTGCGGAGTTGCAGAGGGATTGCAACCACGATCCGAACATTTTTGGAAATGTGATGACCAGCGGAACAATCCAGTACCCATATGCCAGAGATATACCCGCGATCGAGAGGTGGCCGATGAGCAAGGTGCGCTCCCATCTGGTGTAGGCGCGACACCGCTCTGGATCGCTTTCGGGAAAGAGCATTCCAATCCAGGAATTTTTCCTGTTGATATAGCCGGTAAAGTTTCGAAACTTCTCTTTGAGCTGTGTGTAGGGATACTTGTGGTTTACAATGGCTCGCTTCCACAGGCCTTTGAGGTCGATTTTTTGAGGGAGTACGACTTCCTGATCGTCTGGGGTATGCAGGGTGTATTTGTGGTGTTCGGTATGGCTTGCCCAGAATAGATGATGGTTGTGCCAGCCCAGGAAGGATAAAATGCGGAGGAAGAAGCGATTGAGCCATCGGGTCTTGAAGACTGAGTCGTGTACCAGTTCGTGAAAGCCGTTGACCAGAAAATGCCAGAAGTGCCCGTTGATGAAGACCAGTAGCGCAGTGATATACCAGGGCCAGTGGCGCGATGAGTAAATAGCCGCTCCCGCAGCAACAGTTAGCACGCCCAGGAAACCGAGTGTCTGGGCAAATCCGAGGAAATCACTTCGCTTGTTGAGTTCGCGCAATGTCTCGCGGGGGACGCGACAACGGTACCATTTGATGCGCGCCTTCCCGGGCGGTTTGTTGTATTTGGGACCTTCTGTGAACACGTCTCGATCAGAGAGCGCGTCCTGGCCGATGTTTTCGGTTTTTGTGTTCAAAGTCTATGATCCGCTTGTTGGGAATTTAGAATCAGCGACCAAGATACGCGAATCTACCTGCGCGTCAAGTGGGTTCGCAGTACCTCTCTGTCTTGCTACCCACTTGTCTTGCCAAAATTTGTGGTAAATATCAAAAAGTCATTAAAATCTACGTCGCCATCCTGATCCAGATCACCTATTAAACCGCTTGGCGTGCCACCGCCGCCTCCAGTTGGTGCTATTTCAGAGGACCACCGAAGGATCTCGTTTTGTCCCCGGGTCTCTGCGACTCCGTTGCCCAAAGTATCTACATGGGCGTAAAATTTACCGTCTTCGATTCCCAATATACCATTGCCCGCTTCATCGGCTGCCATAGCCGCAATGGGCCGTCCAGAGGCGTTGAGAACGCCCATTATACCGTGCCCATTTTCATCGACACCCAATATGGAAGTCAAAACGCCCTCTTTGTTTGTCACCAATACGGCTGCATCGCCAGCCGCGTCAACTCCCAAACCAACTATTGAACCCGAGGCACTGACGGCACTGACTGAGCCATTGCCAACATCATCTACACCCAGAATGACTACGCCTGTACCCGATTCAGATGCAGTGCCTACGACCAGTCCAGCATTTCCAGAATTATCGGCACCGAGAAGCGCGAGCGAACCCGAGCTACTGACGGTACTCACCAGTCCATTACCCGTTTCATCTAAGCCCAGAATGACTGCACCTGCGCCCGATTCGGCGCTACCGCTCACGATCAGCCCCGCATTTCCAGAATCATCTGCACTGAGAAGAGTAAAGCTCGAACCCGATGCATTTGATGCAGCTACCACACCATTGCCAGCTTGATCTACGCCCATTCCCGCAATAGAGGCATTATTTTCTATCAAACTAATATCTCCATTGCCAGCTTGATCAACGGATATAGCCGCAACTGCCGCACTTGCTGCGTTTCCTACGAGCAAAATACCATTTCCAACGTTATCCGATCCGATTATGGCGACGACGCCTCCCGCTGCATTTACAATCTGCAGTGTTCTTGTCTGTAGTGTTTGTACCCGCAATGTGTCGGATAAAATCTGCTGCACTCTTGCTTGCGCTTGTTTTCCCAATCTCGGCGTCCCATTCTGGTGCGAGAGAATATTATTGATAAATTCTGTCTTATCTCTACCTGGGCCAAGCTCTGGTGCCTGTATTCGTTGCGCCAGAATTTCTTCCCGATGCGACTCGATATTGCGAAAACCCGTATCACTTGCCACATTTACAGAGGTCAATTTTGGTGGAAGTAGCCGATGAAACCACTTTGAAGTAAAAGCGGGCGATGTGTTGAAAAGAACTACAATGATCAATCCAATAATCGCCCGCATTTGCCAGCGCACTCTTTTTTCGAGTGTTTCTACTTTTTTTTCTACGATTTCCCTGTCCATTCTGTCTCCTTGCATTGGTGGTTGTGTTCTTTAGAATATAAAACATTTGTCAATCAATAATAACTTAATCCGAAGATAAGCGGCCATGGGTTCCCCTTGCTTTGATAAAATGAAACGGCTATTATGGATCATTCCCCGTGAATGTAGAGAATTGAGGAGCATAGCGATGAATTTACCAGAGCCACTTATCGCATCCAACGATCGCCAACTCTTTGTCGATAACCATCTCATCGATGGCTTTGAAAATGTGCTTATTCACCAGCACACGCCTATCCCGCGCGAAATGTGTCTCGCTTTCAATCGCCCCTGGGAAGGTGAGACGAGTTGGTGTCCTGTTGTTATCAAAGATGGCGATAAATACAGAATGTGGTACCGATCTCAAGATGAGCAACAAGACACGGGTGGTTTTAACCATACGTTTACGGCTTATGCCGAGAGCGAAGACGGCATTTGTTGGCAGCGGCCTAACCTCGGTTTGTTCGACTTTAAGGGTTCGACGGATAACAATATCTGCGTTGACAATCCCAATACGAAAAATATCGCGGTTTTTAAGGACGAGCGCCCCGGTGTGCCAGAATCCGAGCGGTACAAAGCAGCGGGGCGCTGGAGCGGTGGCAAACCCGCTCGTATCTACGGCCTCGTCTCACCCGATGGCATTCACTGGCAAAATGCAGCAGAGGGGCCGCTCATCGTCGCTTCTGAAGAAGATCCCAATTTTGACAGTCCGGTCAGTGCTTTTTGGGATGCGTGCCAGGGGTGTTATGTCCTGTACGCGCGTGGCTGGTTTCCCGATGGTAATGAACCGCGTATGCGCGCCATTCGAATGACGACTTCGCTGGATTTCATACATTGGGACGCATGGCAATATATCCGCATTGACGGTAAAACGCGTTTTGATTATCAACTTTATACAAATGCCGTTCACCCTTACGCACGCGCACCCTATTATTTTGCATTCCCCAAACGCTTTATTCCAACGCGCCAGGCTCTGCCCGAATGGGATCACGAAGGTCTTTCCGATGTCCTCTTTCTCGCCAGTAGAGATGGCTTGAATTTCACCCAGCCTTATGCCGATGCGTTTATGCGTCCCGGTCTGGATCAAAATAACTGGCACGAGCGCTCCATTTTTATCGGACCGCGTGTCGTTTCTACAGCGTCCGGCGAACTCTCACTTTATTCTGTGCAAAATTATCGCACGCCCAATGCACACATTCGACGTTTCACTCTGCGCGAAGATGGGTTTGTTTCTGTCCGCGCTGATACCCAAACGGGTATTCTTACGACCAGACCGTTTACTTTTACTGGTACTCAGTTGGAAATCAATTATTCTACGAGTGTGGCCGGATCGCTTCGCGTCGCATTGCTCGACGAAGCGGGCGATCATCTTTCAAAATTTGCGCTCGACAATTGTCCCCACATTTTTGGCGATGAAATCGCGCGCACTGTTCGCTGGGAAAATGTCAATGCTATCGATGTCGCTCCGAACCAACCCATTCGCTTGCAATTTGAACTAATGGAGGCAGACCTCTTTTCTTTTCGATTCTTCAGTCCCGGAGAAATATCATGAAAATCGCCAAAATCGAACAATTCTTTCCCCGTCGAAGGATGCGCTTGATCAAAATTACGACCGATACCGGTATTGTAGGCTGGGGAGAGACCACTCTTGAGGGCAAACCCCGGAGTACCTGGGCTGCCGTAGAAGAACTCGCGGATTATCTGATTGGGAAAGATCCCCTGCGGATTGAGCACCACTGGCAACATATTTATCGATCCGCTTTTTATCGCGGGGGCAATGTGCTTATGACCGCTCTTTCGGGTATTGACCAGGCACTTTGGGATATTGCTGGTAAATACTTCAATGTGCCGACCTATCAGCTTCTCGGCGGACCGGTGCGTGATCGCATTCGCGTTTATGCCCATTGGGGGATTCGCGATAGTTCAGAACGCGGGTTGGATGCTGCGCGTGAGCGTCTCGAAATGCTACGAGAAAAGGGTGGGTACAAAGCTTTTAAATCGGGACCTGGTGGCAAGTGGCGCGCCCATGAACCTCCTGAGGTGATCAACCGCTTTGTCAAATGTGCCTATACTATGCGCGAGTGGGTCGGTGACGATTGTGAACTCTGTTTTGATTTTCACGGTAAGATGACGCCTGCGCTTGCCGTGGAAATTTGCCACGAGATCAAAGGCATGCGGCCCATGTTCGTCGAAGAACCCGTGCCACAGGAAAATGTCGATGCGCTCAAACACGTTTCCGATCATGTGCCTTTTCCCATTGCTACGGGTGAACGCCTGCTTTCGCGCTGGGAGTTTCGCACTGTTTTTGAAAAAAATGCCGTCGCTTATATCCAGCCCGATGGCTCGCATGCAGGCGGTATTTCCGAACTCAGACGCATTGCGAACATGGCAGAAGTGTATTATATGCATATTATGCCGCATTGCGCTATTGGGCCGGTCGCTTTTTCCGCATGTATGCAGGTCGATGCCGCTGTGCCCAATTTTCTCATTCAAGAGCAAGTCGATGCAGGCCTGGGTGAGGACTTGTTACAAGATCCCTGGGTTGTCAGGGATGGACATATTGATTTGCCCACCAGGCCCGGTCTGGGTTTTGACCTTATTTCCAAAGAAGCTGAACGAGATATTGGGGTGTACGAAGAGGAACTCGGCGGCGAATATTTTTACGAAAACGATGGCAGTGTTGCGGATTGGTGATATATGAACGAAACAACAGAACAACCCGACAAAATGGGCAAGGCGTTTCTCGATCTCGCCAATCGGGGCGAAACGCGCTGGACAAGGTATATTTTAACGTTGCTGATCATTATTGCCACCTGGACTTTTGGCAGTGGTACAGTCCTGCTTGCTGTTTATGGCCCTGAACCCGAAGGTTCTCCCATGGATGGCACAAGTCCTTTTCTGGATTTTATTGCCCTCAATTTGCTCTTTGTCACGGTGCTGATCGGCCTGTGGATTGGTATTTGTAACGCACACAAACGCTCCTTACTCACGCTTATTACACCGCGCGATCATATCCGCTGGGGCCGCATATTGCAGGGCTTTGGTTTGCAGATGGGTCTGGGTATTGTTTTCGCAGCTATTGATGCTCTGATGTTTCCCGATAACTACGAATATACCCTGGATCCCGAACGCTTTTACAAATTCGCTATTCTCGTCTTGCTCCTTACCCCCTTCCAGACCACTACCGAAGAGCTTCTCACGCGCAGTTATTTCTTGCAAATGCTCGGTCACTTCGCGCGACATCCGATTGCTCTCGTTATTCTCAATGCTCTGCCTTTTGCCCTGTTCCATTTGATGAATCCCGAGATCGCAGCGTATGGCGTAGCACCCATGTTGATTTCCTACTTTGTCGTCGGTGCATTTCTCGCTCTTGTCACGCTCAAGGACAATGGTGCAGAACTCGCCATAGGTATCCACGCCGCGAATAACATGTTTGCCGCGGTCCTCGTCAATTACGAAGGCTCCGCGCTATCTACCAATGCCATCTTTACCATAAAAGAGGTCAATGTCTGGGCAGGCACAGTTGCCTACATCGCCTCTGCAGTCATTATGTATTGGATATTGTTCCGCAGTAAACGACCAGTCCCTTGATCTCTGTTCCGAAACGGGCTTAATTGGGGCGAGGATATCGAAGAAACCTGCGAATACGACTGAAGCACTATACCGACAGATGAAAGGGTTTGCCGTGCCTAAATTTCAAGCGAAGGCTTTACGCCGGATTGGTTACGAGCTTTTCGAAGCTGCCGGGTGTACGCCCGAGGACACGCGGACCGTCGTGGACCACCTTGTCGAGTCGAATCTCTTCGGTCACGACTCTCACGGCGCCATCCGGTTCTACGAGTATGCCCGGGCGGTCCGGGAAGGGCGGTTCCAGCCCCGGGCGGTTCCGGTGGTCGTCGAGGAGTATCCCTGCCTGGCTGTTGTGGATGCGAAGGGGGCGATGGGACAGGTGGGCGCGACCTTTGCAGCAAAGCTGGCCAGTGAGAAGGCCCGGATACACGGCGTCGGTTGCGTCGCGCTGCGGAATACCAGCCATATAGGCCGGGCTGGTGCGTATCCGCTCATGGTCGCCCGGGAAGGATTGATTGGTCTGATCTTTGTGAATGCCGGGCACCTGGGTTATCAGATCGCCCCTTTTGGGGGAATCGACGGACGCCTGAGCACCAATCCGATCGCATTTGCTGCCCCCCGACGGAAGGCAGAGCCGATTCTGGTAGATATGACGACTTCGGTGGTGGCAGAAGGGAAGGTGCGGGTGGCGATCAACAGCGGGCACCAGGTCCCCGAGGGTTGGCTGATCGATTCGGAGGGGAATCCGACCGTGGATCCGGGAGATTTTTCGGCCGATCCGCGGGGCGCAATTCTCCCTATGGGCGGCGTGGTTGCCCACAAAGGCTTTGCGTTGAGTCTGGTGGTGGAGCTTTTGGGAGGCACTCTCAGCGGGCAGGGATGCGCTGCCGGCGAGCGCCAGATGATCAGCAACGGCGTGCTTTTGACGGTGTACGACATTGCGCACTTTACCGACCAGGAGGCCTACTACGACGAGGTGGAAGCATTGATCCGGCATGTGAAGTCGAGCCGCGTGGCCCCTGGATTTGAGGAAATCCTGCTGCCCGGAGAGCCGGAATTCCGCAGCGCGACGCAGCGGAAGATGGAGGGGATCGAGGTAGATGATACGACCTGGTCAATGATCTGCGAGGAAGCGCGCGCTGTCGGGCTGGAACCCCAGCGGTGGGAAGCCGTAAAGACTTAAAAATAAGTTGGGAAATGCCTCGGATTATATTTGTGCCTTGCAATAAATTAGGTTATCTTGAAGAATAAATAAGGAAAGGTACTAATGAATGCGATTAATCCTGAAATCGAATACAATTTTGTAATAGGTAAAAGCCCGCAAATTCAGGAAGTCTATCGCCAGATGCAAGCGGCTGCTAAAGGGGCGGGAAGCGTGCTAATTGCGGGAGAGAGCGGCACCGGAAAAGACCTGATCGCTCAGTACATCCACCACAAAAGTGGTCGCGCCCCGAATCCTTTTGTGCCCGTGAATTGCGGCGCTATTCCCAAAGAACTCTTTGAAAGCGAACTGTTTGGACACAAAAAAGGTGCTTTTACCGGCGCCGTAAACGAAACCGCGGGCCTTTTCAGATCTGCTGATACAGGGACCATCTTTCTGGATGAGATTACCGAAATCCCGCTCGAGACCCAGGTCAAACTTTTGCGCGTTCTTCAAGAGAAGCGCATTCGACCTCTCGGAAGCACGGAAGAAATTCCCCTGGACGTCCAGGTCATTGCAGCCACCAACCGCGACCTGGAGCAGGTGCTCTGGAATAGGAGCTTCCGGGAAGATCTCTATTACCGGCTCGGGGCAGTCACCATCTATATCCCACCCCTGCGGGAACATTTAGAAGACATCCCGGAACTGGTCGCCGCTTTCATCCAGAAGCTCAATCGACGCCTTAAACGCAACATCCTGGGCGTCCACCCGACCATAATAGAACAGCTTACCAACTATTCCTGGCCCGGCAATGTGCGTCAGCTTGAAAACGTCATTGAAAATGCATATTTGTTTTCCAAAGGGAAGTGGATTACCCGGTTGGGGGTGAAACTCGAAGAGGATATCCAATCTCTTGTGCGATCCACAGGACAAATTAGCATGTCCCTGGACCCGGACGAATTTTATCTGCCTTCCAAAGTGATGTCAACCTCCTTGAGACGGAAAATTCAAAGTGCAGCAAAAAGTCCGACAGGCGTGTTGATCCAGGGAGAAGAAGGGACCGGATCCCTGATGGTTGGACGGGAAATCCACCGTCAGAGCTTCTATGCAAAAGGGCCTTTCGTCATCGTCAACTGCGATACGATTCCACCCGAACTTTTTGAAAAAGAGCTGTTCGGAAATTCTATTTTTGAAGATACACAAGGACATTTTGAAGGATATATACACCAGGCCGAAAGCGGCACGCTCTATCTCAACGAAGTTACGGCCATACCGTACCGGATTCAGATGCTGCTGCTTAGCTTGTTCGAAGGAGACAGGATGCGTCCGACCGGGTTTTCCAGGGATCTTCCAAAAAATCTTTGCGTCATTGCCTATACGTCGCAAGATCTGCATCGGGCCATGAAAGAGAAAAGCCTGTCTGTCGGATTCTATACCCGATTGAGTGGGTTTGTCATTCACATTCCGACTTTGCGGGAACAAAAAGAGAAAATTCCAGAATTCGCAGATTATTTTGTCAAATTATTCGCCACTCGGCAACAACGTCCGGCTCCTCGAATTCACGACGATGCACTTGCATCTCTGATGGCCTATCCCTGGCCGGGCAATCTACTGGAACTGCGCTTTGTCATTCAGGGTGCTCTTACTGCGGCGAACTTCGGCACAATTCAAAAACACCACCTGCCAGACCAACTGGGAATACACTGGCAGGCGGATGGACACACAGACACACGGGGTAAACTCTACGATGTAGAGCAGGCTTTACTCCAGGAAGCACTCCAAAAAGCCGATGGAAACAAAACCCAGGCTGCTCGACTTCTCGGTATCTCTCGGAAAAAGGTTTACAAAATGTTGGAAAGCGCAACCCTTCATCATGAATCCGGGTTTTAATCCTTCAGTGCTTCCTTTCGAAACAACTGTATCCTGAGGGAACGTACCAGATGCTTCCCGCCAAACTGGAATTCCCGGGTCCTGCAGGAATTCTCCATTCAATTCCATTCACGTAAATATATATAAAATAATAGTCTAATTGTGCCAGACAATCTGATTTCCATTTTTTTTCGTTGTCTGGCACTTTTTTTGCTTATATATCATATTAGACGAAATAAAATAATTTTCACGAATTGATTCAGCTACCTTAAAATCACACTCAATCCCTGCCAAATCTACTGCCTCAATTTCTGTCCCGATTATCGCGAGGGATATACGTTGGACAGACGCATCTTGATTGTCTCCGAAGATTCCCGGCTGGTCTGGGACGTGAAAAATCTTCTGTCTGGCGAACCTGTGGAACAGACTCAAGTGCGTTCCGGGCAGGCTTGTCTGGATATGATTATGAGTACTCCTGTGGACATTGCCGTGATAGACGACAGTCTCCAGGATATGCAGGCAGTGGATATAATCAGAAATATCAAATCCACAGTGCCAGATATAATCGTCATCCTGGCTGCCTATAAACATTCTATTCAGCAGGAAATAGAGGTCAGGCGAGCTGGGGCCTCCTACTGTATCATCGGTCCTGGCGAATACGATACCCTCTACCAGTTTTTGCTACAGGCAACCGCGTTAGAAAGCAGACACCTTTTGAGTAAACATAGACAAAGGAGGTGATATCGCGTTTAACATAGCTACAATAGATAGCTACAATAGTTGCGATAGATGTGGACTCATCCTGATTACACCAAATCCGAGAGGAGGCGTTTATGATTCGATTTCGAAGTATTTTGTTTGGCGGAGTTCTCGTGTTGGCCCTGGGGGGAATCTCATTCGCCCAGGAATTTACTCCCCGAGTGGGCATCGCGGGGAATATTAGCGTGAACCTGCCTGTACTGGGACTCCGAACCTGGTTTACACAGGCCCCGCAATTCGGGGTCAATATTGTGTATCATCGCCATGCGCGGATAGAGGTGGAGTACGAATACCACCACGCCCGGTTTGACGGTGGGAGCCTGGAGGATGCCGAGTTTATGTGGGCGCCTACCGGTACCACAGATCTTCAGTCTTACAAAAGTCCCAACGCGCAATCCAAGATGCGTTTTCACAGCTTTCTGGTCAACGGCGTCTTCTTTTTTGGCAAGCAACTCAACGACCAAAAGGCTCGGCCTTATTTCACATTCGGGAGCGGTATGTATCACTATCGTACTACTGAAACTGGGCTGATCTTTCCAGGCCAAACGGGTAATTCGTTGAACACCAGCATTGTTCTGGAATCCGACGGGGATGTCCGAACAACTGTCGGTATCAATTTCGGTCTGGGCGTTGCTTTCTATACATCCGATCGATTCGCCCTTGATTTGCGTGGTCGATACCACATTATCATAGGTCAGTTACGCCCCATGGAGGCGTGGGGATTGAAGCAGGTTTTTCCCTTTCATGCGCTGGACCTGGGCATTCGCGTGAAGACCTACTTTTAGGGGGAACACAATATGCGAGAATCAAAACGAATTCTCCTGTGGTGCATGACGCTGAGTCTGGTTCTGTTTGGCGCTGATTTGACATTCGCTGCCACTACGGGAAAGATTTCCGGTACTGTCAGAGATGCGCAGGGACAACCGCTTCCCGGAGCCAATGTGGTTGTCAAAGGGATGCGTTTGGGGGCTACCACAGACGCCGATGGAATTTATTTTATTCTTACCGTACCACCTGGGGTGCACACACTGACTGCATCTCTGGTGGGCTATGGAACGATATCTCAAACCGATGTAAAAGTCGCCGTTGACCTGACTACGACGGTCGATTTCGCGCTGGAGGAAATAGCTCTACAGGCCACAGAATTGGTTGTGATTGCCGAGCGTCCACCCGTGGAACCGGATAAAACCACCAGCAAATACATCATGGGATCAGAGGATATCGAGTCGCTTCCCATCATCAGAAGCGTCTCTGGACTCCTCGCTTTACAGCCCGGCGTTTTGCCGGAGGGAAACGACATGATTCGCGGAACTGGTGCCGCGGATGTGACTTATTACATAGATGGAATCCCCATTGTGACCACCGATGGCGTGGGTGCATTTGACCGTTTCCAGTTTCAAAACACATCGGCTGTCCAGGAACTCACCATATTGACCGGAGGATGGGAGGCAGAATATGGCAATGCCCAGGCCGGTATTATCAATCTGGTCACGCGGGAGGCAGGGGAAAACTATTCGGGACGATTGGAGTACAAGTTTGATCCTTCGGGCAAAAAACACTGGGGCAACGACGTTTACGACGCCCCTCAGTTTAGAGATAACTTGAAGTGGGGAGATGCCGCCTGGGAAAATGAGACAGATCCCGAAACGGGACAAACTATTCACCAGCGGATCGATTATACCGGTGCAGCAGGCCATTTCATAGAGGCGAATCTATCTGGACCACTTACGCCTGACGCCGGGCTATTCGTCAGCACGCGCTTTGATCGGTCCTCCCGTTCGTTTCCTTCCTCTTCCTCGCACACTCCTGAAAATACCCGCAATACAGTCAAGCTAAATTACAATATGTCAGACAATGTAAAGGTCAAGCTCGGCGGATTCTACCATTGGAGCAAAGGGTGGAACAACGGCACCAGTTTGGGCAGAAGCGCTACGGCCGGTGCTATCCGAGGTCTGGGAGACGGTGGGAGAAACATCTTTCTACCGGAAGGAAGTTCTGCGGGACGGTTCACGGATAGTGAGAGTTTGATCTACGTCTCTTTGACCCATACCCTGAGTCCAAAGACATTCTATGAAGCCAAAATATCGCGCTCTTTTTCCAAACAGGATACCAGCGATATTCCCGCAGCGACCCAGCCCCTGCGCAGGGATGCGGCCGGGTACTTCAACCTGTCGCGCGACGTGCGTGCCTACGAAATTTCAGCGCGCGCGCGTTACAACGTCAAGTTCGATATTTCCAGCCAGATCACGAGGGGACATCTGGTCAAGACCGGGATTGACTTCACCTATTCCGACGCCTGGGCATTTGGGGAGATTGGAGAAAACGAATCTCGCCGCGTCGTTGCCTTTTACTCAAAAGATGGGGCTTCAGATGGAAACTTTCAGCGGGGAATCAACCCTTTTCAGTGGGGACTCTATTTGCAAGATAAGATGGAATTCAGCGGCATGATCGTCAATGCAGGCGTTCGTCTGGATGGATTCCACAATGGAGAAAAAGGCTCCGCAGTTCCATCTTTTGAAACATCACCTATGTACAACAAACTCCGACATTTTCGAAACGCACCACGGGCAGACGCCGATGCCAAAATCGCGTTCAGCCCTCGATTGGGTGTTTCACATCCCATCACCGCTGCAAGCACCATCCGGTTTTTCTATGGGAGATTTTACAAATTTCCGAATCTCTGGACGATGAATCGGCAGGTCTGGGTGGGGAGCTTTCCCGACATCGACATCAACGACAACGGACAGATCGATCCCGAGGAGAGGTTCAATGATCTCGGAAAGGAAAACCAGATCGGCGTTGGAAACATGGCGACACCGCCTGAGAAAACCACCAGTTTTGAAGTGGGGACCGACTGGAACGTGGTTTCGGACTATACCCTGTCGCTAACCGCCTACTACAAAACGGTAGATAATCAGTTATCTACTGGTACAACGGGCGGCGAGACGACGATCTGGCAGGACCCCGGCACGGGGAGAACCGAGCAGATCCGTGTCAACTTGAGTATTAGATATGAGGATATCAAGGGAATTGAACTGGGTTTCCAGAAGCGATTCAGCAATAACTTCGCGTTTCAGACTTCCTTTAACGCGCAGTGGCTATCGGGAGGGCGTGCAGGGGGAGCAGGAGACCGGTTCTTCCCGGATTCAACGTGGGTCGCCGCTGGAAATTACTGGCTTGGCTATGAGATTCGAAACGGGCAGGAGGTTCCAATTCCACTGACCCAGGATGAGCTCCGAGAAATCGGATCCAAAGCGAATCAACTCCTTCGCGACATCCAGGCAGGTGGTGGTCCCAGCAAGGGGGCGGCAGGACCGAATGAACATTTTCTGGCGGCTATTGAAAAGGAACCTGGCATCTGGGCTATCACTCCCATTCTTTCCGAGTTGAATATTGGCGGCATACGAGGCAGGGACAGAACGGCATTTGGGAGCGTGGCGTTTCTCTATCGAACGCCGAGCGATTGGGGTCCAATGGTTGGCGAAGCGGGTTTGTTCGGGAATATTCAGGCCAACATGATTTATCGCATGCAGACCGGCAGCCGGTTCGAATACTCGCTTCCAGAAGGTGGCGTGGAGGAACGAAATGAGCCACTTCGCACCTGGGTTGATTTGAATGCCCAAAAGACGTTCTACGGCCTGGGGGACCGCTTCGATGTCACGTTGTTCGTCGAAACATACAATCTGTTCAATCAGAAAGATCGGCGGGTAAACAACTTCGATTATATTCAATGGGGTTTGAGAAGACCCGTACCAACAGACCAGCTCTACAGGGATTTCGGAGATCCGAACGACAGGGCCTTTCTGGGCTCCCCAAGGCAGGTGCATTTGGGATTGAGACTCAGCTTCTAAGAGGATAAGACAACATGATTACTATAAAAAGAAGAAGCATCTTGTTTCTGCTTTTTCCATTGCTGGCGACCCTCTTGCTAACTTCGGAATTGTGGGCGCAGTCGAGTCCCTTCCAGAGGAAATTCCGACACATGACGCGGGGGAAGGTCTGGCATACGTACAGAAACGGACTCACAGGTCGGGTTCACCGACAGGTGATGAGGGATATAGCCGGTATGCAATATCCGGGTTCCATCATTCCGCTGGAACCCACCGAGTTTGAGCAATACTGGAGCTTTGTCAACTATCACTGGTATCCGCGGTTTACCCGCCGATACGACACCTCTCGGGGCGAGGGTGTAATGATTCTAACAAGAGATCACGGCACCTCGGCAGTTGGCCCGAGTCAGGAAACCGAGGATATTCGGGAAAAGGTCTATGACATTGTCAACAGCCCGGAAAAAGATCTGGGATTTATGACCGCCTCCCACTTTACCGGGTTCAGCCCGATGTCCAACTACTGGCCCGGAGCACCTCCAATTGTGGGTGAGCCTGTGGAAATCCACAACCACGACTATGGGCGGTATATCGGGGACGATTCTCAAGGTGAGGAAATTCTCATCACGGCATGGTCCTCCAAAACGGGTATCAGTGTGTCGCAAAAAGCCTTTTCCTGGAGCTATCCCGACTTTGACGACTTCATCATTTACGAATATACTTTCCACAACAATGGAGACGCCAACGGAGACGGCCAGCCGGATCCCGGTATGCCCGTGCAACTCAACGACGTCTATTTTGCGTTCGTAAACATCATGACCATCTCTCAGGCGGGGTGCTTTATTTCAAGCCCGGGTGCGTGGTGGGTCGATTTCCCCGAATTGAGGGACGATTTCTACAGATACACCGGTGCAGCTAACTACGATGGTCCAGCTGAATATGCGGATCTAAAGCTCAGTTACCACTACGACGGGGACGCGCCTTCTACTTTGTGGGATGACGTTGGTGGACCCTACGTTTCGGCGCGTCACCATTCACTGTTCAAAGGCACGGCGCGAGTCGATGGGGAACTGACAGACTTCCAGTACTTTGGGTTTGCCCCTCTGGATTATACCCCACCCTTTACAAACGATTCGGAAAACTACGTTGCGCCAAAAGTCGCGGATCAGCCGGTGTCGGTAAAGTGGTGGGAAATCTTCAGCAGAAATAACTACACATACCCGGATCCCAGTAATGATGGTGATGAGCAACTGTGGAACAAACTCGTCGAAGACCAGGGATTCCAATCCAATCCCATCGACATCGGTGATTACGCCCACAGTCAAACGTATGGACCATACGATATTGGTCCTGGTGAAAAAGTGAAAATCGTGGCGGTTTTTGCCGGGGGAACAGCTGCCGACGCCAAGGGTATGGGCGTCATCGAATGGGCGCAAACGGGCAATCAGGACGAGGTTTCTCTGGGCCGGGAGGCCCTCGTGGATCATGTGCGCCGTGCTCAATTCGCCTACGATAGCGGCTACGATCTGCCCGACCCGCCTCCGGATGTGCGATTTTCAGTGGGAAATAGCGAACGTGGGCAGGTTCTCCTCACATGGCCAGATGATGCCGATCGCGCGTTGGATCCAGACTATGGCCAGGCCGACTTAAGAGCCTACCGGGTCTATCGTTCGGGGACCAAGGAAGCGGGGCCTTACAAGTTGCTGAAAGAGATTCCCGTGGGAGATGCCGCGCATTTGAGTGGCGGCATCTATTCCTTCGAGGATGAGACTTCCGCTCCCGGCTTCAACTACTGGTACTCGGTCCGCTCGGTCGATTCCGGGCATTCATCCTGGACTAATAACGACGGTACCAAGACGCTTGCAGACCTGCCCGACAAGGTGCGGCAGAATGTCCAGAGTGGCATGGAAAGCGGGTATTCCTCGCCTGAGCAGCGGATGCAGGTCTTCACCAGTCCGAAGATCCCCGCAACTGATACCAAAGACAATTTCGGCGATGAAATCCTGGTTGTGCCCAATCCCTATCGGGATGATGGCACACACAGGTATCCGGGATCCAGAAAGATTCGATTTACAAATATTCCCAGAAAGGCCCAGATCAAGATCTATTCTCCATCTGGAGACCTGATCTGGACGATCAATCACGATTCGCCCCTGGGAGAGGCAGAATGGAATCAGGCGCCGCGATCCTTCGCGAGGCCGGAAGTACAGTCAGGCATCTACTTCTACTCTGTAGAGTCTCTTGTGGGCTCATCTCAGGGGGAGATGCGGTTCGGTTCATTTGTAATCATCAAATAGTCAAGGAGCTTTGCTATGATGACCAGGATATACGCATCAATCTGCGTATTCGCGATTGTGATTTTGCTGCAATCGCCCGCCCAGGGACAGGGATATGTGGAAATCAAGGATGAGGATATTTATTCCTCAACCGCTGCTTCGCGAATTGGGCTTACAGGATTTGCATTTCTGAAGATTTCCCAGGGGGCGCGATCGGTGGGAATGGGGGATGCGTACACGGCCATATCCAATGATATCAATGCGGCATTCAAGAATCCTGCCGGCTTGACTCATATGAAACGGATCGAGTACGTGTTCTCTTACAACCGATGGTTGGTAAACAGCACGGTTGCTTCCAGCGCTGTTGCGGCGAATACGCCTTATGGCGTGGTGGGCGTTACCTTTATCGGTTTCTACCCTGAGAAGAGCAAGGAAACCACCATACTCCAGCCGCTCGGAACGGGAGAGATGGTGAATGCTGGGGATGTCGCCATCGGATTTCTTTACGCGAAGAAAATGACCGATAGGCTCTCCTTCGGCGTTCACGGTCGCTGGATTCAGGAAACGCTGCACGACAAGAAAATTTCCAGTTACGATGTCTCACTCGGCACGCTGTTCTACACGGGATTTGGCTCCAGCAGGTTGGCGATGACATTGCAGAATTTCGGCAAAGACGTAACGCCGGAAGCGGTCACTTTCGCCATGCCAATGGTCTTCAATATCGCCGCTGCTATGGAAGTTTACGGAACGATAGAAGATCCCACCTACCTCACAGCCGCAGTCGATTTCAGCTATGCCACTGATTTCGGTGAGCGGTTACATTTTGGCGGTGAACTCTGGGTCGCAAGGGTGCTCGCGCTTCGAGCTGGATACAAGACCAATTACGACATCGAGAGTTATTCACTTGGTGCCGGTGTTCGCGTGAACTATGTGGGAGGTAGGCAGGTCTCTGTCGATTTTGCCTATTCGGCGATTGAGGGTGGCTTCGATGCTCCGCTGCGCGTGTCTCTGAGTGGGAGTTTTTAGACCCGATCAGTTTGCGAGATCACTGGGCGGCAGGCCCCCTGGGTCAGGCCAATGATAGGCCTGATACAAGCCTGTCGCTCAAAGGATTGCGAGGAGAGATTTGTCCTCTCTGCAAGATCCCATCGTTAGCCATCCAGTGCCTTCCGCCGCAGAGGAGCGGGGGATCACGTTGCGTTCGTTTCTGATTGGGTTGGGTGTGGTCTGTCTGGTCAACCTGTGGGTCACGTGGTCGGATTTCATAATTCATTCCTCGGCCTGGAATCTGAGCCACTTTCCCATGGTGAATTTCATTCCGTTTGTCATCCTCACAGTCTTATCATCGGTTTCAGACAGATTATTTGGACCGCGCTGGTCTTTTTCATCTGCCGAACTCGCCACCGTTCTGGCCATGGGGCTGGTGGGCAGCGTCGTGCCGACCAACGGATTTATGGGATATGTGCTCGGCATTTTGGCCATGCCGTATTACCTGGCCACCCCCGAGAATGGTTGGGCGCTCTACTTTCACCCCCACCTTGCCGACTGGATGGCGCCGCGAGATGAAAACGACGCTGTGCGCTACTTTTTCGAAGGCCTACCCAAAGGTGTGCACATCCCCTGGGAAACCTGGGCAAGCCCGCTTTTCTGGTGGCTTACATTTGCAGCGTCGATTACGCTGATCTCGGCCTGCACGGTTGTCATTTTGCGCAAGCAATGGACGGAGAACGAACGGCTCGATTATCCCATCATCAGCGTAGGCATCGACATGGCGCTGCGCTCGAATCCCCGGAACTGGCTGCCGGAATACATGAAAGGCAAGCTGTTCTGGGGTGGTTTTTCGGTCGCCTGCGGAATCGTTTGTTGGAATATTCCCAGTTACTTCATACCCGGCCTGCCCGAATTCCCTCTACTTCCCAGGTGGTTTACGCTGGCCGCTGGTTTTCCCACAATTGACTTCCACATCAGCTTTTTTGCACTGGCTTTTGCATTTTTTGCCAGGCTTGAAGCCCTGTTCAGCGTCTGGTTCTTCTTCCTGATTTTTCTAATCCAGAGCGCGGTATTCAACCGATTTGGGTTCACCATCGGCACTTCGGGAGATCCTTGGTCTTCCCACAACCCCGCAGTTGGCTGGCAAAGCTGGGGGTCTCTCTGCTTCATCGTGGCCTGGGGGATCTGGGTTGCTCGCCACCATCTACGCGACGTTTTTTCAAAGGCCATCTGGGGGGTACCGGGTGAAGGCAGAGCTGAAGAAATGATGTCTTACCGGATGGCTCTTACCGGCCTGATCAGTGGACTGGTTTATGCCATTGGATTTCTGTACTGTGCGGGTATGAGCTATACCATGGCCATCGCGCTCTTGCTTTCCACGCTTATCGGCTACCTGGGGGTATCCCGCATCCTGGTGGAAACCGGGTTGCTCTACGTGGTCGTACCGGTAACGGGGCAGTCCTCCACCGTATATTTTCTGGGATCGCGTGGCCTGCCGGAATCCTCGATGACAGCCATGCCATTCACCTATATCCTCGTCACGAGGGGTGCCGGTATGTTCATGCCTTCGCTGACCCATCTGGGCAAGCTTGCAGATCAGATTCCCCAGATACGAAGGCGTCTGATCTACGCGCTTGGTGCCTCAATTGTGGTCGGAGTTCTGGTTGCCGCCATTGTAACCCTGTATCTGGGCTACACGCATGGGGCATACAACTTCAACGTATGGGTGTTGGGCGGGGGCGGCAGCCAGCGTCCTTTCATCGATACGCTGGTCAAGATGCAGTCGCCATTCACAACAGACTGGTATCGCATCTCCTTTTTTTCATTCGGGGTGCTGGTCTCGGCCGCGCTGGTGGCTTTGCGCTATCGCTTTCCCTGGTGGCCCCTTTCACCCATTGGATTTCCCCTGGCCACTTCCTGGCCCATGCGCAGAGTAGGGTTTACTATCTTTCTGGCCTGGTTCATCAAGGCCGTCATCATGAAACTGGGGGGTGCCGTGCTCTACCGTCGGTGCCAGCCCTTTGCAGTCGGGCTCCTGGTCGGTTGGGCAGCCGGAGTTGGCATCTCTTTCCTGGTTGATATCTTCTACTTCCCCGGCAACGGACACGGGATCCACTCGTATTGAAAGAGAGGCACTATGGCAAATGCAATAGAAATCGGCATTGCCCGCACCGACATCACCCCTGCGGTGGGCATACCCATGGTCGGATTTGCGGGGCGGGGATCATCGACGCGCGTAAATGACCCGTTATATGCCACGGCTATGGCAGTTTCCTGCGCGGAAGAACAGGCCGTATTAATCGCTTTGGATCTCCTCCAGTTTAGGGCGGAAACAGTCGCCGAGTTTCGCGAACTCATCCAGGCTGCATCGGGAATCTCCGCCAATCGGATTACCCTGGCATGCAGCCACACCCATTACGGACCTGATGTCGATCGAGCAGGTAAGCAATCCCCATCGCCGGGTCCGGGACCGGCTGAAGCCTCCGAGTTGGTCGATGCCTATCGAATTCATCTCGGATTCAAACTATCGGGCCTGGTACAGGAAGCACAGCAAAATTTGAGGCCAGCGCGAATGGGTATCGGCTGGGGCAGTTCCGATATTGGTATCAACCGCAGGGAGAAGACCCCTGATGGGCGGATTATACTCGGCAACAACTACGATGGACCCGTTGACCGCGAGGTCGGTGTGGCGCGGATTGAAGATACAGAGGGAAACCCTATCGCCTGTCTGGTCAATTTTGCGACGCATCCGGTTGCACAGACTTCTCAGCAACGCGCCATTTCCGCCGGGTTTTCCGGAAAGATGACCCAGGTGGTAGAAGGTCTTACCGGCGCGTATTGTCTCTTTCTACAAGGGGCGGCGGGCGATATCAATCCAGCGGCCGGATTCCGGATTCCGGATCAGCGACCAGAAGATCTCCACAAACCATCGGACAGTCTGGGCATTCGACTGGGCTGCGAAGTGGTGCGCGTGTGGGAAACCATCAGCGTTGGCGAGGCGCAAGGTTTGAATATCGCGTCAAAAACCATAAGCCTGCCTCGCTACATGTACGGCGAGTTAAAAAGCGCGAAACAGCTCGATGGAGAATTCGCTCATGAGTTGGAATCGAGAAATCTCTCCGATGGGCGGCGACATTGGGCCGCACTCAGGCAAAGTCGGGTGCGGGAAGCGATTAGAAGCTACGAGACGGGTGTTCCACTCGATCCTGTTGAGACGGAATTACAGGCATGGCGAATAGGCGATCTCGCTTTTGTGACTGCACCGGCGGAGATTTTTACCGAAAATGGCACGCTTGTGAAAAATCAATCGCCTTTCGATCACACTTTCTTCGTGGGCTATACCAATGGCTCCATTGGGTATGTCCCTACCGTGGATGCCTACCCCGAGGGAGGATACGAAGTTACCCACGCCTGCCAGGTCGATCCCGAGGCGGGCGGTCTGATCAATGAGAATTGCCTGGCACTGCTCCGGCAGGTCGTGGCATAACGGAGGGGATTCATATGGCAGATAGACCCAATATTCTGGTGATCATGTCCGATCAACACAGCAAATTTCACATCGGATGTTATGGCGATGAAGTGGTTCGAACCCCGCATATGGACCGGCTTGCTGCCGAAGGCATACGGTTCAACAACGCCTATTGCGCAGCACCGCTTTGCGTTCCCAGCCGGATGGCTTTTATGACATCCAGAACGCCCACCGCGAACCGCGTCTGGACAAATAGCCATATCCTCTCTTCTGCCATCCCCACCTGGGCACATGGCATGGGTGCAGCCGGCTATGAAACTGCCCTGATTGGACGCATGCACTTTGTTGGATCGGATCAGCGGCACGGATTTGAGCGACGGCCCATTGGCGAATGGGGCGCACATCACCCTGGTGTTTCTTTGCAGGGCGCTCCCCTGTTTCGCAAAATGCCTCTGGGTGTATCTGGGCAGAGCCGCGTGAGCGTAGAATATGCCGGTTATGGGATGTGTACCTATCAGGCGTATGATGACATGGTCGTTGCGTCTGCCCTTGATTATTTGGACGAGAAGGCCCATGATGAGAGGGATCGTCCCTTTGCCGCTGTGGCTGGCTTTGTTCTTCCGCACTGCCCCTATATCGCCGCTACAAAGGAACTCTTTGAATATTATTACGACCGGGTAGATGTTCCTCAGCCAACGCCGGAAGAGGCACAGAGAGCACCTGCGGCTATCCGCAAGCTGAAACGCCTGCGAGACCTCGATCATCCGCTGCCCGAGGAACGCATCCGCGTGGCCCGGGCAGCCTATTTTGCTATGTGCGAGTATTTTGACAGCATCGTCGGCCAGATGCTCCAGAAGCTGGACGAGACGGGGCTGGCTGAAAACACGCTGGTCATCTACTGCTCTGACCACGGCGAAATGGCCGGAGAACACGGACTGTGGTCCAAGAGCAACTACTACGAAGCATCTGTTTCCGTACCCCTCATTGCCCGTTTGCCCGGGGTTATCCCCGCGGGTGGAATCAGCGATAGCATCTGCAACCTCATGGATATTGGACCAACCCTGACCGAGGTGGCTGGCGCTCCTCCGATGCCTGCTACCGATGGACGTTCGCTGTGGCCCCAGATGTGCGGAGAGAACGATCCGAACTGGGTCGATGAAACCTTCAGCGAACATCTCTGGGAAGCCAACGAAGTGCCTTCTCGCATGATCCGCAAGGGAGCATGGAAGCTCTACAAGTACAACGAACCCACCCCTCCAGCGCTCTTTAATCTGGAAGAAGATCCCGGAGAACTCAATGATTTAGGCCTGGACACGCGGTACCAGGATGTGCGAGAGAAGCTCTTGAAACGCCTCTACGAAGATTGGGATCCCGCAGATATCATCAGTGAAACAGCTATTCTGGATCGGGATTATCGCACCATTTCAGCATGGGGCCAGGCCGTCCAGCCCATACACGAAGACACTGTAGCCGTGCCGGATGTGGAAGACATCGAATTTCGATAGATGGTGAATTCAAATTAAGTGTGATCACGTGTCCCAAACATTAGAAACTCCACGCGACCGTCGAGATCAAGTGCCCGACTCTTCTCGTGTTAGGGGGTTGACCCTTCGCTCGGTACTCATTGGGCTTTGCTTTGCTGGTCTGGCAAATTTCTGGGTGACCTGGTCCGACTACATCATACATTCCTCGACATGGAACCTGAGCCATTTTCCGATGGTCAACTTTATTCTTTTTCTATTGTTGACTGTCTTTTCCGCTGTGGCCGGACGAGTGTTTGGCCCCCGGTTTTCGCTTGCACCTTCGGAATTGGCAACAGTAATGAGTATGGGACTGGTCGGCAGTGTCGTGCCCACCAATGGATTCATCGGATATGTTCTCGGCATTCTGGCGACGCCGTATTATCTGGCGACGCCGGAAAACGGATGGGGTATCTATTTTCATCCCTACATTCCCGATTGGATGGCACCATCGAACTCCGGCGATTCCATGCGGTATCTCTTTGAGGGATTGCCCGGTGGTATGCGGATTCCCTGGCAGGTCTGGATTGGTCCTCTTCTCTGGTGGCTGAGTTTTGCCGGGGGTATTGCCCTGGTCTCGGCATGTATTGTCGTATGCTTGAGAAAACAATGGACTGATTACGAACGCCTCGATTATCCCATCATCGGGGTAGGGATCGATATGGCAATGAGGTCGCGGGCTGTGGGGTGGTTGCCGGAATATATGCACGGCCGCATTTTCTGGGGTGGATTCGCGGTTTCTTGTGGCATCGTTTGCTGGAATATCCCAGGCTACTTCATGCCCGGTATTCCCGCTTTCCCACTCTTGCCTCAGTGGTTTACCTTTGCAACCGGTTTTCCGACGATTGATTTCCACATCAGCTTTTTCGCCTTTGCCTTCGCCTTCTTCGTCAATCTCGAGGCCCTGTTCAGCGCCTGGTTCTTTTTTTTACTTTTCATTTTACAAAGCGGCGTTTTCAACCGGTTTGGGTACACCATAGGCACCCGTGGTGATCCCTGGTCCTCTCTAAATCCCGCAGTGGGTTGGCAAAGCTGGGGGGCGATGTGTTTTATCGTCTTCTGGGGACTCTGGGTTGGGCGAAATCACATCAAGCAAGTCTTCTACCAGGCCTTCCGTTCCGCCCAGGCTGGTCGTTCAGAAGAAATGATGTCCTACCGCATAGCTATTTTCGGGTTGGTCTTCGGGCTCGTCTATGTGATCGGCTTTCTGCACCATGCGGGGATGAGTTATAAGATGGCCATCGTCCTGATTTCCTGTACTCTCGTCGGATACCTTGGTGTTGCCCGTATCGTAGCGGAGACGGGCCTTCTTTATGTCGTCGTACCGGTGACGGGTCAGTCGGCTACCATATATCTTCTGGGGTCATATGGTATGCCTCCAGAAAGCATGACGGCCATGGTATTCACCTATATGCTCGTTACCCGGGGCGCAGCTATGTTCATGCCCTCGTTCACGCAAATGGGCAAACTCGCGGATCGAATTCCCCAGGTTCGACGAGGACTGATGTCGGCACTGGGTGGTGCGATCATTGCTGGAGTCGTGATTTCCATTGTGGTTACCTTCTATCTGGGATACAGCCAGGGCGCCTACAACTTCAATATCTGGGTATTTGGCCTGGGAAGTCAGGTTCCCTTTATCGACACACTCACAAAAATCCGAACGCCCTTTTCCACGGACTGGAATCGCCTGTCTTTCTTTGGAATCGGAGTGGCTGTCTCTGCCCTGTTGACCTTTCTACGTTACAGGTTTCCAGGGTGGCCCCTTTCTCCGATCGGCTTTCCGCTTTCCACCTCATGGCCAATGAGGAGGATCGGTTTCACAATTTTTCTGGCCTGGTTGGTAAAGGCGCTGGTTATGAAGATCGGAGGCGTTGTCCTCTACAGGCGATTTCAGCCCTTTGCACTGGGCCTGGTTGTCGGTTGGGCCGTCGGTGTGGGAATATCTTTTGCGGTAGATATCATCTGGTTTCCCGGTCAAGGCCACATGATTCACTGGTATTGAGAGAGGAGATGTTTCAATGGACTTATCAGGTTTTTTTATCGTAGCCCCATCTGTGGTCGGAATCGGCGAGCCGTTTGAGCTGAAGCTCAAGCTGCTCGGAGAGGTTCGGGAGATTCTTCCCGAATGCTTCCCTCTCAACCAGACCGAACCACAACTGAGCAGCCGGTACAATCTGTCTCCAAGGGGACTGGCTTTCAAAGACAATGTCCTGCCCGAATTCGAGGGTTCAATTGAGCTTTCTGGCGGTGACGGCTATGAGGGGCCGGCCACATATACATTCGAAGGGGGCCGTCGGCCTATTGCCGCCATACCGGGAATTCGCTATACTCGGGAAGGCTTCCACTATATTACCGTTACGGCCAATGGAAAGCAGGCCCGCAGCAATCCCATTCGCGTTTGTCAGGATCCCCCGGTAGAACGCCTCTTCTGGGGAGACACCCACGCCCACACCATTTTTAGCGACGCTATTCGTTCTCCCGAGGAAGTCTATGGTTTTGCCCGCGACGAAGGATTTCTGGACCTGTTTTCAATGACCGATCACGCCGAAGCCCTGACAGATCGACAGTGGGACTACTTCGTCAGTGTGGCAAACGACCACTATGAACCGGGCCGGTTTGCCACACTCGTGGCGCTTGAATGGACCAATTTCGAAGTTGGCCACAGAAACGTTTACTACCCGGGAGACTACGGTCCTATTCTTCGCGCTACGGACTCGCCCTATCAGGATCTGGAAGGTCTCTATCGAGCCGCCAGAGAGCACGGTGCCCTCCTCGTCCCGCACCATTCGGCCAATACCCAGATGGGCGTCAAATGGCACGCGGGGCACGATCCCGAAATGGAACGCCTTGTAGAAATTCACTCTGTGTGGGCATGCAGCGAAAGGGCCGAACACCAGGGCAACCCCTATCCCATCAGAGTTCAGGATGGTGAGACAGACGGCCAGCACGTCATCGATGCTCTGAACTTGGGCTACCGATTCGGCATCATTGGTAGCGGAGACATCCACGATGGAAGGCCAGGAGACGACCTTTCCAGCCTGCAAAACATGGCGCAATCCCACCTCACCGCACGGCAGGGCATCATGGGTTTCTGGGCGAAGGAACTCACCCGTGAAGCCGCATTCGAAGCCATGTGGAATCGCCGCGTTTTTGGTACCATGAATGTCCGCGTGTACCTCCGTTTCGAAGTCTGTGGTGCTTTTATGGGATCCACCGTCAGGCACGACGGCCCCCGTCAGATCCGCCTGGAAGCTGCCAGCGAGTCCCCCTTTACGCTTATTGAGATTGTGCGGAACGGCGAAACCATCCAGAAGATTGAACCCGGCGAATGCGAAATTCTCTGGGATACGCAAGACGCGGGCTCGGGCGGCATGGACTACTATTATGGCCGCCTTATGCGAAAAGACGGTCAAATGGCCTGGTCCAGCCCGGTGTGGGTCGAGCCCTGATTCGCTCTGCGCCGCCTATGGAGAAAATCATGGATAGAGTGATCATTGCAGAGTGCAAGCAGGAAGTCTCGACGTTTAATCCCGTGCCCAGCCAGTACGGCGATTTTCGAATCGTGCGTGGGCCTGATATGCTCGATTTCCATCGCGGCGTTGGTCACGAAGTCGGCGGTGCCCTGAGCGTTTTGGACCGAGAAGAGGCGCTTCTCCTCGTGCCCACATACGGAGCGTGTGCGAATACATCTGGAGGTGTGCTTTCAAAAGACGGATTTGACCGCTTGAGCGATGAGTTTCTCGAAAGTATCCGGGATGCTGGTGAAGTGGATGGGGCTTATTTCTCGCTTCACGGTGCCATGCAGGCAGAGGGCGAAAATGATCCCGAAGGCTACCTGCTACAGGAAGCCCGCCGCATCCTCGGTGACCAGATTCCGATTGTGGTATCCCTGGACCTGCATGGTATCCTCACCGATAGGATGCTCGAGCACTGTGATGCTGTCGTCACGTACCACACCTATCCGCATATAGACTTCGTCGAAACAGGAAAGCGCGCGGCCTTCCTGTTGACTAGGATGCTGGATGGAAACATCCGTCCCGTGACTGCAAGGGTCAAGATCCCGGCGCTGGTGCGTGGCGATGAAATGATCACTGAGACCGGGGCGATTCGAGAATGTATTCAACTGGCGAAGCAGATCGAAGCCAGCGAAGCGGGTCTTTCTGCGGGCGTGATGTGGGGAAACCCGTTCACCGATGTTCCGGAGCTTCGAACAAATAGCATCGTTGTCATGGATGGCGATGAAGCCGCCGCCATGCAATACGCGGTGGATCTGGCAAACCGGTTCTGGAAGCATCACGAAAAGATGCAGGTGCCTCTGACGGGTCTCGAAGAAAGCGTCCGGCTCGCTGCAGAAGTCGATTCTGGAACCGTCGTCATGATGGATGCAGCCGACGCGACCAGTTCTGGCGCATCGGGTGATAGCAATGCCATTGTGCGAGAAC
>JAPPAB010000062.1 GCA_026705765.1 Gemmatimonadota bacterium | reverse complement strand
TGATTTTGTCAACCTTGCTTTTTGTCCGAATACCCTCTGTGTCCCAAAGAGTTGTCAGGAAAAAAAAGAACAACTTAAATGGCTATAAATTCACGTCTTGCCGTCAGCCACAAACCCTTTGCGACAACTGTTTCTCCGGTGAATTTCTCCCAGTGTCTGGCATAGGTGTTCACCTGGTCGGCTGTTTGTTCGCACAGGACTCGTACATCTTCGTCGGTTTTTACCACATTGGTTTTGTAATCGACGATTTTCCATCCTTCAGGAAGGCGATAGACCAGGTCGATGACGCCGCGGATAATTTCGCTGGCGTTGTCCTCTGCCTGCGATACGGCAAAGGGGACTTCGGTATAGACGATTTCCGATGCCTGTATTTCCGTCCAGATCTCCGAGTTGCAAAATTGCTGCAATGCGTCCAGTGCGTGTGGTAGAAACCCGGCGTCTGCTCCCGTTTCCTGTAGCAGATGGATGACGTAAGGTGTGGGATCGTCGGGCAATCGTCTGTTGATGACATCGTCGAATATCTGGTGGATCACGATGCCATACGCTGCTCCTTTGCCTGTTGCTGATCGCCCTTCGTCCGTATATGTGATGTCCGCCCGGTCATCTGTTACCTGCGCGACTTTAAACGATTCTTTTTTCACAGCTTGCCAGAATACATCTCTTTGCTCTCGTTCCAATTCTACAGACGGCGTTTTGGTTGATGGCGTTTCTGGGATGGGATGCGATGAATGGGCGTCGTACGCCAGTTCGGGCACGTTTTTTAGATGGGGATAGAGCGGCGACCACGGTCCATGGTCGGGTTTTTCCTCGTAGGTGGATACCACGAGCAAATTTTCCGCGCGCGTTGCCGCTACGTAGAGCAATCGCAGTTCTTCGCCTTGCAAAAATCGCGTTTCTTCGGCTTCGGCGTCTTCCCAACCCACAGGTTCGGCGACGACTTCGCGTTGATATGGTCCGCGGGGTTTTGTAATGGGCAATGCCAAAAAGGGTTCGTCGCGGGTGCGGGATACGTGAAACTCGGGACCATAGCGCGTGTAACTCGTGTCATAGGGGTCGGCGAGGAAGACGATTTTGCCCTGTAATCCCTTGGCCTGGTGCAGGTTCATCAATCGCACGACTTCTTCCTGTGCGGAGGGAATGGTCATTTGTTCAATTTTGTAGTCTCTGTCGTCAATGAGGGCGCGCAGTTCGGTCACTACCTGTCCCCAATGCATTCCCTGAGCGCTCCACTCGCGGACGAGAGATAAGATGCGGATGAGATTGCCAGCATGGGTTTCTCCCATGGGCAGGGTGCGCACAAAAGGCAGGAGGCCAAGTCTTTCTACACAGCGCGCTATGGCGGTATCTGGCGATAGGGATTGCAACCATTCCGACGCTTTTTGGAGATGGTCATAAGCACGCTCGAATGTTAGATATAATTCTCGATCCATTCCTTTGGGTAGATCGCGTGTCCAGTTGAAATCACCGCCTGCTTTTTTGAATGCATAGAGGGTATCATCTCCCAGGCCGACGAGGTCTCCCCGCAAATAGGCGAGTAGCGGAAGCGGATTGTCGGGCATATAAACGGTTTCCAAAAAGTCCGCGAGTGTGTGCAATACGTCTGCTTCGCCAAGGCGATTGCCTCCCGTGATTTCAAAGGGAATACCGCGTTCCTCCAGAGCCTGGGCGTAATGAGACAAATAGCCAGAGGTGCGCGTTAAGATGAGAAAGTCGCCCGGCGATGCGCTGGCGTCTTCTCCGTTAAATTCTGTTTTGCCTTCTATGGCCGCTGCGATGAAGTTTGCAATCCGTCTGGCGTCTTCCTCGGCGATCTGGCTTCGGCTGTTGCGATAGACTTTGTCAATTGAGATTCGGCGGACGGCCATATTTTCGCCATCGGGTCTGTATTTGAATAGCGGAGCAAATTCGGCTTGATAGGGTCTTTCATGCGCGGTGAACAGGGGTTCAAATGCCGCGTTGATCCAATCACAGAGGTGGCTCACTGAGCGAAAGTTCGTGTTCAGGTTGACGATATCGCCATTGGTGTTGCCAATGCGGTTGCGGACGAGGTCAAAGGTTTCGACATCCGCGCGGCGAAAGCGATAGATTGATTGTTTGCCGTCGCCGACTAAAAATAAGCTGCCCGGGCGGGGTGTGAGTTTGCGCCAATCGGTCTCTTTCAGGTTCTCGCCGGTTAGATACAGCAATATTTCGGCCTGGATAGGATCGGTGTCCTGAAATTCATCTACGAATAGGCAGCTATATCGATCCTGAAAGTGGTGGCGCACTTCGGGGTGATCGCGCAGTAATCGCGCGGCCAATTCGAGCAGGTCTTGAAATGTAAGGCGTCCGGTTTCGCGGCGGGTTCTGGCGTATTCTGCAACTGCGTCATCGACAAAGGGGGCAGCGAATCGGTAGATGTATTGCCGCCATCTGGTGAGGGTGGGGTTGAGTATTTCGGTTTGAAATTCGGGGAATAAGGTGTCTCGCAAGTGTTTTGCAAAATCCTGGTTGGGCGTCCAGCTTTTGAGGGTGACACCGAGGTTCCCGCTGAGTATTTGCAGGAGCTCGATGCGATCCGCGTTGGACTGAATTCCCCGGTTCGACAGGAATAATCGCGCGCGCACCAATGCTGTCTGGAGGGCATCGCGTCTGCCGGGGAGTGGATCGGGGATATGGGCTTCCATGCGTTGCAGAAATGCTTCAAGTTCTGAAACTGCGGTTGATAAATCGGGTTTTTGTACTGAGTCGGGTACGAGGGGTACATCGCTGAACTGGTAGCGTCTTTGAAAAAATCCATACAGGTCTTCCGGGCGCAGACCCAGTTCTTCAAATTTGACGAGTCGCGGGTCTTCGGATAGAAAACTCTGCTGGACAAATTGATCCCACGCTTCGCGGCGCATGACGGCTTCTTCGCGTTCTTCGACTTCTGAAAAGTCGGGTGGCAGGCCCGCTTCAACTGGGCGTTCGCGCAATAACTGGCCGCAGAATGAGTGTATGGTGCCAATAAAGCATTGATCTACTTTTTCGAGTGCGGCTTGAATGCGTTTCGATGCCTCACCGTCTGCTTTTTGGGCGCGCGATTTTAATTCACTGAAGAAGCGCCCGCGCATTTCACCCGCTGCTTTGCGCGTGAAGGTGATTGCCGATAGTTGATCTACGGGTACGACACCTTTTTGCACCGCGTTCGCCATCCGCTGCACCAGCGCATGGGTTTTTCCCGCACCTGCTCCTGCGAGCACCATCATATTGCGATCCAGTGCGTCAGCTATTTGATCGCGTGCTTGTTGATCTTGAAGGTTCATATTCCCATCCAGCTATTCAGGCTGTCCAATAAGGGCGCGAAGTCGGGGTCGTCGTCCATTTTTTCACGTGCGTCGGCGAGGGCGTTGGCGTCCAGGCGTTCTTTGCTGCAGACGCGGTTGTAGATGCAGTAGTCGCATTCCTGGGATTTTTGTATGTGAAAAAATCCACCCTGGGATACCAGTTCGAGCAGGGGGCGCAATACATTGGCGAGTGTTTCGGGTTCTGGCGGCGTTTCTGAAAGCCGACGTCCGTGTTCTCTGTCGCCGGGAAAGACGTAACCGGATAATTGTACGCGGCCAGGTTCGCGTTGTTGTCTCAAGATCGAGTTCAGGGCATAAGCGTACAGTGCCCATTGCAAATGCGTGCCGCGTTTGAGCAGGTCCTGTTCGTCGTATTGCGCCATGGATCCGGTTTTGTAATCCCATATTACAAAGTTGTCTTCGACTCGATCTACGCGGTCAATGCGTCCGCGGATGCGAATCGCGATGTCTTCTGTGAGTTCGAGTGTCACAGGGGGTTCGCAATTCAGCCCGCCCGATTCGCCAAATCCGAAGCTTATTTCAAATCCGATGGGGTCGGCGTTTTTTTGCTCGGACTCGACGGATAGAAATACTTGCGCGGCTTGCGATAGGCGTTTGACGTCGGCGCGATACGCCGCTTCGTGTTCAACGGGGTGGGTTTGTTTTTTGGCTTCTATTTCTTTTTGTAGAAGTTCACGAATCAATGTTCCATGCCGTTCGCGGTCAGGGTGTTCGCCTCGCGCTTTCAGGGTTTGCATGAATTTGTGAAATAAGCTGTGTAGCAAAGCGCCATAAGACAGGGGGTCGAGCCATCGCGTGGGGTCGGTTTCGGCTTTTTCTATGGGTTGTATTTCGAGTACGTGGTTTAAAAAATACCGGTATGGGCATCGGGCGAGCATTTCCAGTTTTGAGGGTGAAAAGATGCGGTGTTGTGCGGTAATCGCCAATTCGGGTGCGGGCTTACCCAGCCACCCATCATAGGTCGTCAATCCCTCCCATTCGCGATTGCGGCGCGCCTTTTGTCCCGCAACCAGATAGGGAAAGGTCCGATTCATAATGGAGGCGTAATTGGCAGAAGGGTAATGTGCCAGCATTGCCTCTGCGTCGTCCAGTGCCTGTGCAGCGTTTTCGGGCAAGGCGCGTGCAATAGGTACAGGGGTGATGTTCATCTGTTCGGCGGCTTGCTGAAAGAGCGCGGCGGGATGGCGTTCCCGGCTGTCGGATAGGCTTCGATGGCAGGACAATAATGTCACTTTGCTATATGCCATGCCCAGTACGCGAATGAGATGCCACACTTGCTCAGCGGGTCGCGTGCGGCGTAGTTCCAGTTCACCGGATACGCCCGAGCGCTCGCCGTCTAATAGTATTGGGTCTTCTGTTGCGCCACCGGGGAAGGTGGCTTCGTCCATGCCCGTGATGTAAATATGTGCGCGATTGGTGTATCCCGCGCGCGAAAGCGGGGCAATAGCCAGATGCCCGGGTTTGGCTGCTTCGGCTTGGAAAGAAAGGTTGGCGGTCAGTTCAGATAGACGGTTTGCCAGTCGGCGCACAGATGCTTTGCGGCGCACAGATTGAGCTATGTGGTGCAGGCGATCCCGGATCGCGATGAGGATCTCTTCTTCGGCGTTTGCAAAGTGTGCGAGAAATTGCAAGCCGGCATTAACCAATGCGTTGAGCGATACACCGGATCCGCTGGGGATTAGAGCGAATAAACGATTGAGTTCTTCTTCAACAGCTTCGATTTCCTCAAGGGTTAATCCGCGATGGCCGGTTTCCGAGTTTTCGGTGTCTCTATGGCGCAGGTCGGCTTTTATCTGGTTCAGGGCAGTAAAATAACGTCGGGGGCCTTCGCCTTCGCCAATATGCGCTTGTTGGAGGACGGTTGCCATTACAGGTGCGCCTTCAGAGGCGATCAGGCCCGCGCGGCACATCATTACGAGTTCGTCTGCGGGGTATCCAGCGCCTATCCATCGATAGAAGTTCACCAATGCGCGACCGGTTCGGGTTGTCGCTATCGGAATGCCTTCGGCAAATGTGGCGGGCAGGTCAAATCGTTGAACCGCATCGCACAACAGGCTCACATAGGGCATTTCTGAGGTGTATGCAATTTCGACGGTGTCCAGGGGGATGGTTCCCGATCTGATGTCGCGGAATACGGTGCTAATTTCTGTTTCTGTGCCCAGGGTTTCGCACAGTTGGATTTGAGATTTGTCTCTGGGGTTTAATCCCGATGCGGATATGTTTCCGCCTACTCCGATTTTGCCCGTGGCAGTGGGATAGGGCGCTTTTTCAAAGCGTTTTGCTGCACTGTGTGGCGGGGGCGATACACCCATATTATTTCGCCCGATGCGGCAGATATAACCCTCTGTTTTTTTACTTATATAAGAGAATGCCAGCGCGGGTAATGGGGTTTCGTCCAGGATGGCATAGTGTGTGTTTTGTGAAGGTGTTAGATGTTTCAATGCACGTCGATACAATACGGCGTTGTCGTAGAGCTTGTCTTTTTCAAATGTCGCGCAATACGTTTGATAAAGTCGCTGTAATACCCGATGCCGCGTGCCTTTCTCAGAGAGCGAGTCGGTTTCCAGTTCCAAACCCGCTGCCCGCAGGACGCGCAATGTGCGCAGAAAAGGGCGCGCGAGCGCAGTGGCCTGTTGCGCGAAGTATTCATCATCGATTTCACGCACGGCCTGGGGGATCATTTCGTCCAGATAGAATAAGTCCGCGTCTTGCGCCATGCGCGAATACCCTTCCTCGATGAGATGGGCTCCCGCATCTTTTTCCGCGAGGCTGCGCGGGGTTTCGATTTGCAAGTTCAGCCACGAATATCCCGTTGCCGCAAGTGCGATTGCGAGGTCGTGTCCGGTGGTCATGGTGGGAACGATCAGGACTTTTGCGCCGATTGGATGCGCGTCACAGAATGCTTTTATTTGTGCAAGGTGGTATTGCATGGGATTATTCCTTATTCATATCGCAATGTCTCAGTGGGATTTGTTCGGGCGGCTTTCCACGCCTGTGTGCTTACGGTTAATAGCGCGATTCCCAATGTCAGGAGGCTTCCCAGGACAAATGGGGTTGCGCCGAGTTCGATTCGATAGGCGAAATGCTGCAACCACCGTTCCATTGCCAGATAAATAATCGGATAGGCGATCAGGTTTGCTATTCCGACGAGTATGACGAAGTCTCTGCACAGCAGTATTACGAGATTCCAGACGGATGCACCCATTGTTTTGCGTATCCCGATTTCTTTTGTGCGCTGTTCTGCGGTGAAGGCTGCCAGTCCCAATAGTCCCAGACACGCGACAAAGATTGCGATGACAAATGCCGCGCTGAATATTTGTCCCGTGCGCTGGTCGTCCCGATACCAGCGTTCCAACGGGTCGGACGCAAAGGCGATTTCGGGCGAGCGGGTGGGGAGAAATTGCGTCCAGGTGCGTTGTAGAAATGCCATTGTTTCGGGTGCTGGTCGAATCCGCATGGAGAGGTGGCTGAGGCGATACCACGCGGCTGTGATGACCAGTGGTTCGATGGTTTCGTAGAGGGGTCGATAGTGAAAGTCTTTGACTACGCCGATCACATGTCCTTTTCGAACGTGTGAGTTCAGTATTTTTCCTCTGGGGTCTGTCCAGCCAAATACTTTTGCTGCTGTTTCGTTTATGACGAATAGTTCTCCGGGTTTGCCGCGTCTTTCCCACGCGCGTTCCGCATATGTGCGGTCGTAATTTCGCCCGGATAGCAGGGGTATGTCGTAGCAGTCTATAAATGCCTCGTCTGCGCCAAATACGCGTACTTCAACGCCCCGGTTTGGGTCGCCTTCTGGGAAGAACCACTCGCGGTTAGGCCAGCTGTTTCCCGGCAAATGCGATGTTGCAGATACGGTTGTGATGTTCGGGTGTTGTGAGAATGCGTCTTTTATCTGAAGATATCGCTTTTGCAACTGTCCGCCATTGCTCTGATATCGGTCTTGTCGGAAGATTGAGGCGACGACGACTTCTTTTTTGTTAAATCCCAGGTCTTTTTCCCGTATCAATCGCATCTGATCGGCTACAATGATGGTTCCTATGATCAATATAATCGAGATGGCAAATTGCAATACGACAAGTCCTTTTCGCACGCGGGCTGGGGCTGATCCGGCTTTGATCGCTCCGCCTTTCAATACGGTTGCGGGTTCGAAGGCAGAGAGGTAGAGTGCGGGATAGCTTCCGGATATTAGCCCGACGAAGAGGGTGATTCCCAGGATCCAGAGGATTAATCCGCTGTTCAGGGTGAGGTTTTCTTGCACAAATGCGCTGAACGGGGGTAGTGCGAGATATACCAATCCGAGTGCTATACAGGCGGATAGGGCTGATAAGAGGAGGGATTCGCCAAGGAATTGTTTTATGAGATGGGAGCGATATGCGCCCACGACTTTTCGGAGTCCCACTTCTTTCGCGCGGCTGGCGGATCGGGCTGTGGAGAGGTTCATGAAGTTGATACAGGCTATTGTGAGGATGAAGAATCCCACGAGTCCCAGCAGATAGATTTGCTGTATGTCTTTGTAGGGTCTTCCCGCGTCGCCAGTAAATCCGGCCATATCGACTTTGGAATACAGGTGCATGCGGGAGACGGGATGGAGATAATAGCGCACGGTTTCGCTTTCGTCTTCTGCGATTTCCGCGTAGCGTTCGACGAGTTCTGGCAATTTGGGGGCGATGTCTTCGGGTTTGGCTCCGGGTTTCAGGCGCAGGTATGTGTTTGCCGGGCGCGAGTACGCTGGCGGCAACCAGTGATCCCACGATCTGCGCTGGCGAACGCCCTGTGGCATGGTGGCGGTGATGAAGTCATATTGAAACCGCGAGTTGTGGGGTGCTTGTCGTATTAAGCCCGTGATTTGATATGTGCCGCCAAATAGGTTGTGATCTACTGTGATTGTTTTGCCGATTGGATTGATGGTTCCGAAAAATTTCCGGGCGATGGGTTCTGTTATAACTACTGAAAATGGGTCCTGTAATGCGGTCTGGGGATCGCCTGTCAGGACTTCGATGCCGAAGAACGCGAATACGTTGGGGTCGCTTAGCCAGAACATCTGTTGAAATGATTTTTCCCCGGCGTTTATCCAGCGGAGGCCAGCCCAAAAGCGCGTGGCGTCTTCTATTTCTGGAAATTCTTCGGGCAGTACGGTTGCCAGTGGTCCCTGTTGCCCCGTGTTCCACGCTATCCGTCCGTTTGCATGGCGGGTTTGCTTCATGACGCGGTAGGTGCGCGCTACTTCTGGGCGAAACCGGTCGTAGCTCAGTTCATAGGCGATGTAGATCGCGAGCAATACCGCACACGCCATTCCGAGTGCCAGTCCCGATAAGTTGATCAATGAATAGCCCGGATGTCTCAGGAGGTTGCGGATGGCGATGGTGAGGTAGTTTTTTGCGAGGTAGAGGGTTTGTTTCATGGGATATAGGTATAAAGGGAGAAGAGAGGATCCCGTCATCGCGGCATGCAGTTGAGCCGCGATCCAGAATGTTTTGAACTGTCATCCAAAAACCAACGCCGCTCGCCGCGCGAATTAATTATACGATACCTCTCCTGATAACAGAATTAAAATCCGTCAACCACCCCCGGCTAAAGCCTGTGGGCTTGTCCCTGCCACATGATTCCCCCGGTGGTTGACACCACCATTGGGGGTATGGCGAGACTTTAGGCTTGTTGACACAAAGCCTTTGCTCGGATATTCCGAGCAGCGTTGCGGTCAGCATGGTCTTTATGACCACACACTTTGCATCTGAAGGATGCCTGGGTTTGTCTATTGCCTTTTTCACAATGTCCACACTCGGCACACGTCTGGCTGGTATATTTGGGGTCAACAGGTTCTATGCGGATACCAGCACGCTTGGCCT
>JAPPAB010000061.1 GCA_026705765.1 Gemmatimonadota bacterium | reverse complement strand
AGACCCACAGGGCAAAGGGCTGGTCTTGGTGCTTTTCGATAAAGCGCGTCGTCTGTCCGGCGATCAGGCCGGTGGAGTGGTCCTCCAATGGCAACTCGGAGGTGCCGTAGCTGAAGCGGGGGTTCTGATGGGCGAGTTGGCGATGTGCGGCGGCGACTTTTTGGCGACCTTCTGCCGGGCGGAACCAGTCCATGCCCCGTGTCTCCTCGCCTCGACCGCCGTGGGTAAAGGGGTTCCACACATCGAAGAGTGCCAGGTCCTCCTCCTGTTCGAAGCAGTGGTTTTTGCCGATTAGACCCGTGGCGTAGCCCTCCGATTTCCAGAGTTGCCAGGCGTGTTCGGCACCGGCTGGCATCCAGGTCTGGTTGCGTCGGCCCCCGTGCGAGTGGGGAAACTGCGAGGTCCAAAATGAGATGCGCGCCGGCACGCAGAGGGGGTGCGGGGTGATGGCGTTCTCAAAGAGGACTCCGCTGGCGGCCAGGCGTTCCATCGACGGGGTTTGGCAAAAGGTGTTGCCGTAGAGATGGCTGGCCGTGGCGCGCTGTTGGTCGGTCATGATTACCAGGATGTTGGGGCGGTCAGTCATGGTGTTCTGCCTCGTTTTTTTATGCGGTTGCCGACATGGCTTTGCTCAATATTTCCGATGTGCTCGGGCGCATGATTCGGGGATCGACTTGTTCTCCGGCGCTGAGTGTGTCGCGCACTTGAGAGCCTGAAATAAAGACCGGTTGTTCTTCGGAGTGATGTTCCATTAAATCCACGCGTCCAAGTGATTCGTAATACGCTGCAAATCCCACGTTTACGGGCTGAATTTGGAGGTCGCCATTCAGGTGATCAAAAATTTCCTGTGCATCGAAGTCTCCCCAGATCGCGCTGCCGTCGTGATAGGGGGCATCGGCGTGTTTGCGGCCGATGATGATGTCGGTGAATCCAAAGTTCTGACGGTAAATGGCGTGCATGACGGCTTCTTTGGGTCCGGCGTAAAACATTTTGATGTCCAGCCCGAGCAAGATCACTCTGTCGGGTACAGATTCACCGCGTTTTTGCCATAGAGCTACGTCGCTATCCCCTTCGCCCAGTCCCCGAGATGCGATGAGGGCTTCGTAAGTTTGCATGCGAATTTCTGCGCGCACATCGTCCGATTTGGTTTCTCCTACGAGGGGATTTAAGCATGCGCCTGCGTTGTGTCCCTGGTGCAGGAGGGTTTCCAAACCATATACCAGCGCGTATTCGTGTGCCCGATGCAGGGCATTGCGCGTTTGAAATGCCACAACGCGGTTCCAGCCTTTTTGTGTCAGGAGGGGTCTGACTTCTCGCGGGCTGAGTACGTATTGTCCGAAATGTGGATTTTTGGGTTGGGGTAGTACCTGAATTTCACCGCCTATGAGATGGGTTTTGTCGGCATCGCCATTCAGGACCATATCGGCACCTGGATGGTCTGTGCGGTCCGTTAAATATACGCGCTGGAGATATTTGGTTTTGTCCCATTCAAAGATGTCGCTGATGTCCAGCATTGCCACAATTTCGCCAGATGTATTTTCCAATGCGACTTTCTGCCCAATCGAAAGGGTTTTGGCGAGGTCGGGACTCACGGGTAGTGAGATTGGGATCGTCCATGCATAGCGCTTACCATTCACTTCGATGACGGATTCGTCGAGTACCCGATGATATGTTTGTGCATCCATTGGTCCTGTTAGTGGACTCAATCCGCCGTCGCCAAAACGATAGACCGAGGATAGGTCTGCATCGCTGACCGGGACGCGCGTCAGCCCATTTGTTCTGGATAAAAATGTTTCAACATCTGCTACCATGCGATTGACCGGTTCGGATAGACCACCGTGGGGTGCAATCAAGGGTGTGTCGGACATTTGGGTAAACCTCCTAATTATTATGATATTCTTGATTTACTAAGTCAGGAATATATCGGTGGCCTGCTTTCTGTCAAGAAAGAAAGCGGTTTTGGGCCTCTGTTGCTTCAACGCAATTCATTCCATTTGAATTCCAGGCGGATGAGATCCGGGGGCGATTCGCGGTGGTGGAGAGATTTATAGGTTATGACATTGAAATGTACTTTTTGGGCGCGTGTCGTGAAATAAGGCATCGCATAATACCCGTCGGGTACAACCGCGCCTTCGTAATTGTCCAATATGGCATAGGTGAGGATGTCGAGTGATTCGGGATCAAATTTGAATAGACACAATTTCATGCCGCGTATCGATTCCATGTAATTTCTACCGATAAAGTAGTAGCCGCCATCTCGCTTGAAAAGTCGCGGTCTGCCTATCTGGGCGCGTATGAATTTGTAGGTTTCCGTCAGGTTCACTTCTCTGATTGTGCGGAACGATTCATCGGTAAAATGCATTCGCTGGATGCCGTCCAGACCCCGTGTGTTGAAGATGTATCCGTCTTCATATCGCAGGAAGGATGTTTCGTTGATGGGTGCGTTTCCAAAGGCTTTTGTGAGGTTTGCCACAAACTGCCAACTTTTTCCATTGTCATCGGATCGAATCACATCCACATTGGGACTGTTATTTCGATAATGCCGATAGGGCGTCAAGAGCATCCATGTCGTTTCGCCTTCTGTTAGAGATTCAAACGCATAGACATATTCCGTGCCGTTGATGGAACCGAGTTTTTCCCCGCCTTCAAAATGCACGCCGTTATCCGAAGACCGATATGCAAGTAGTCCGAATTTGTCTTTTGAATTTGGAAAATGCGGATCCACATACAGGCTAATATCGCCATTGGCGAATCGGACAAATTCTCCGTTCTGGATCGTGAATCCATCCAGATGTGCGACAATTTTCCGATCCGAAATTGTCCCCGTGGTGGGATTGTAGCGAAACATCTCCCAGTCAGCCGCTGGTTCTGTGTTGTGCCGGGTGCCGCGTTTGTAGGCGATCAAGACATTATGCTCGTCCAGAAACAAGAGGTGTGGGGCTTTCACATAGGGTAGCGTTTTTTGTGCTGCTGCCCGTATAAGGATTTCCTGGGTTTTGTAATGAGGTAGAATGGGGATATGAGGTTTCATAATATTGCTCTACTGACAGTTGGCACCAAGAAAAAAGGGTATGCCTTGAAGCCATGTCTGAAAGGCAGCATTGAGCGGAGCGCATAGCTCTGTGTCTTGAAAGATGAATTCCTTTAGATTCGTCAGGTTTGTCAGGCTTTGGGGAAGTGGACCTGTCAGGCCATTCTGGTCGAGATACAGTCCCGTGAGGTTGGACAGGTTGCTCAATTCAGAGGGGATTGATCCGCTCAATGCATTTCTGGAAAGATACAGGTCCGTGAGGTTGGTCAGATTGCCCAATTCGGATGGGATTGGGCCATGTAATTGATTGTCGGAAAGATTCAGTGTTTTGAGGTCGGACAGGTTGCCTAATGCCCCAGAAAGCTCGCCCGTCAGATTATTGTTGGCGAGGTCCAGGGATATAACCCGTTCGTTAGAAACCGTGACGCCATGCCAGGTCGAAAGATCGCTGTCGCTCAGCCAATTTGTCTTGTTCGTCCAGTTTGCCCCATTAGTCGTGTTGTACAGAGCTACCAGTACATCGCGGTCTGCCGCCAGTGACTGTTCTGGTCCCGTGCTGTTATTTTTACAACTGAAAAGGAGAAATACCAGCATAATGTAAATGGGAAATGGTCGCATTATGCCATCCTGAATAAAAAAGGTCACCGATTTCGCTCTTTCGGTGACCTTTTTCTTAGTTGTCTTCTCATCGCGTTTTTTGAGCTTCCATATATGTTTGCAGAACTACATTCATTTACCAAAAGGTGAAATAAGTAATTGAACTATGAGCTAATTGACTTTTACCGTGGGAAGAAGTTCTGGTATACGAGTTTATGGATTGTTGGAGGGCGGTTGTTGTGGAATGGGTTGGGATGTCGGAATAAGGATCTGTTGTTGTTTAACCCACATTTTTCCTGTATCGCTGGCAATGAATTTTAAGGAAGGTGTATGTTCAAAAATTAAGGTCATTAAATGGTATGCAGTTAGAACATAATTTTGTAAATCTTGGTCTTTCTCAAGAAATTCCAGTTTTAGCCCGAGTTCCTCAGAAGCTGTTTTAAAACTCGTGTGATTAAGCGAGTCTGTTGAGTAAAAGGTGAAT
>JAPPAB010000060.1 GCA_026705765.1 Gemmatimonadota bacterium | reverse complement strand
CAATGGTGATGTCTGTAAGATTGTTGAGGCCAGAGAACAGGCTGACTTTGGAGAATTTGCTGACGCCCGTGAGGAATGTGAACTTGATATGGGCATCACTGGATTTGATCGTCGAATACAGACCCCGCAGAAAATCGCGGTTGGCACGGGCGACTTCAGGCTCATCTATCACATCTAAGATCGGTTTGTCGTATTCATCAACGAGAACAGCCACTCGCTGTCCCGCCTGCCTGTGCAACATCTGGATGATATGGCGAAAGCGTGCGGAAGCAGTATCGTAGTGGCTCTCTACGCCTGTTTCTTTTTCTACAGCGTCCAGTTGTGCCATAACCTCTTTGTGCAAGATCTCAGGTTCATTAAAGTTGCCGCTGCCAAAGTCGAGGCGCAGGACGGGATAGCGAACAGACCAGTCCCAGTGGTCGTGAATGTATAGCCCCTCGAACAGCGGTTCATTGCCCTCAAACAGTTCCTTCAGTGTATCCAGAAATAGGCTTTTGCCAAACCGACGAGGACGCGATAAAAAGTAGTGTGTGCCTTCGTCCATCAGTCGCTGAATGAGGGCTGTTTTATCGACATAGTAGCAGTTTTCCTCCCGAATTTTGCTAAAGGTCTGAATGCCGATAGGCAGCTTGCGTCTGTCTGATATGCCCATCTCTTATCTCCAGATTGTGATGTCCTTACGGTCGCCCTGCTCGATACAGTATTATACCGCTTTCGCTATCTATTTGGAAGTCAAAACTTTTCATTGTTCTGTGCCTACCTATCTGCTAACAGGCAGGCATCTATGGGGTTATCATTGTGAAGGGCGTCAGTATCTCACACAGATATATCGCGCCTCATGACCGTTCTGAATGGCTCGGCCAACGCAGCCATCTGCGTCTCTTTCGATGGTCAGCAGTGGGAATTTGGAGATGATATACAGAATGGGCTGAGAAGCTATACACGGGCGATCTCTATTGCGGGAAAAGAGCGGGGGAGTTGGAACTCCACTGCGGAATTGAACTCACAGAGGGGCAGGAGAGGGCGCTCTTGGATGAAACCGCGGGGCAGCTTGCGCGAACTCTGGAAGCACGCGAGCTTGAAATGCAACTCCTGCAGTCCGCGCGGCTGGTGTCGCTGGGGCAGATGGCCGCGGGTGTGGCACACGAACTCAACCAGCCGTTGACGGTCGTCGAGACAACCGCCGGTGATATTTGCCTGCGTTTGATAGAGGGGATACCGCTTGGGACAGACGAGTTGAGGGAGATGATGGAGAATGTTCGGGGTGTGGTGGATCGGATGGCGGGTACCGTCGATCACCTGCGCGTGTTCTCCCGCGATGTGTCCGAAGAGCCGCGCGAAGCGATGGATGTGAATGCGGTGGTCGAGAGCAGCTTGGAGTGGATGCAGACGCAGTTCGAGCATCACGGGGTTGATCTGGTGCTGGATCTTTCCAACGCGCTCCCAGAGGTCTGGGGACATCCGCATCCGCTTGAGCAGGTTGTTCTCAATTTGCTGTCAAATGCCCGGGATGCAGTGAATGAGCGGACCGAGGTGGAAGATGCAGATTATGACAAGCGGATCTGGATCCGAACGCACGTTGAGGACGATGCGGTTGTTATCGAGGTAGAGGATAACGGGGTAGGGATGGATGAGACGACCCGACAACGTCTTTTTGAGCCTTTTTTTACGACGAAAGATGCTGACCGGGGCACGGGTTTGGGGTTGTCGATCATTTACGCCATTGTTCGCAATCACGATGGGGAGGTCTCCGTGGAGAGCGAGCGAGGCGTGGGGACGATGTTCAGGGTGAGGTTGCCGGTGCTGGAGAGGGATCCACCCTCAGCTTGAAAGGAAGCGCGCTTGGCTATCTTCTCTTACATTGAAGGATGGTATAATCCGCATCGCAGGCATTCTTCTATCGCTTACCATGCACCGATAGCTTATGAAAATTGCATCTATCATAGGCTTGATACACAAGCCCTAAACTCTCCAACGAAGCGATGCTGTTGCCGAATTCCGAATCCTGTCCATAAAGAGCTTGTATTCAGGCTACAAACAGCCGTTTTTCCAACCACTTTCTTGTAGGACTTGTATGCCGCTCTCACGATCTCCTCGTCCAGCTTGCCGCTGATGGCAAAACTACGATAATGTACCCAGTATCCCGCCCACAGTTCGTTGCTGGTTATCCAATTATCCCAATAAAAGACACCATCAAGAATACCAAGATTATTGGTCATTGCATTGATCAGCCACAATCTCCGGCGGCAACTCTGCCACGGGCAGCCCTGCGACCAGCCAAGCAGCCGTGAACAGCACCGTAAATCAGAGAACGAACCGATTCACTTTTCTTCCCCTTGCTTGTCTATCGGAAACTTCCAGCATCGGGCACGAGCGCGAACAGCTACCTTTTGCGAGGCCCCGCCCAGGAACCAGAAATCGCCGCGTTCGTAAATGGAAACATATTCACCTTGGCCCTCAAACAGGCCCCTGACGTAGACGAGATAACAAAG
>JAPPAB010000059.1 GCA_026705765.1 Gemmatimonadota bacterium | reverse complement strand
TGGAGATGCAAGTTTTTTTTGAATTGTTTCAAAAATAATTCTGACCCCTTCCCCGATACGGGGAGGGGGTTAGGGGGTAGGTCCTATAGGATAGGATGTGTTCTATTCCAAGAGACGAAGCAGGTTTAACGGATGCCAGACTTTGAGTTCGGTTCCTTCTGACAGGTGGATGGCGCACACGCTGCTTTCTGTTACGATGGCTTCTACATTGGCTTCGCGGAAGCCGTCGAAAAGGGGCTCTCCAACAGCCTGTGCGAGTTCGTAGCCAAGAGGTCCGGCTTTCAGGCCAAATGTTCCCGCCATGCCACAGCAGGTGCCCGTTTCGATGAGGGCGACGTCTGCACCGCGCTGGCGCAAGAATGCCATTGCGTGTTCTCCCGCTCCCAAAGGACGCTGGTGGCAGGGGATGTGAAATCCAAATGCGCGTCCGCGCAGGGCATTCTGTTCATCATTTGCAATATCGCTTTCGAGCAGGGATAAGAACTCGAAAAACTCATATGTGTGTTCGGCGACAGATACGGCATCGTCTGCTTTTTCGAGCAATTTGGGGTATGAGATTTTCAGGCAGTAGGTTGCCGTGGGTTCTGTTGCAACGACATCGTAGCCCTGCTGTATATAGGGGAGGAGGAGATCCACGTTTTCGCGTGCAATTTTTTTCGCATTTTTCAGGTCGCCGTAGCCGATGTAGGGATATCCGCTGCTTTTTTGCGGGGGGATGATGACTTCGCAACCGAGTGCTTCCAGGCGTTCAATTGCGGCCATTCCCAGGTCGGGGTCGTTGTAATTGGCAAACAGATCTGTGAAAAAGGCTACTTTGCGAACGGGGTTCGATACGGGAGATGGTCCGCGTTTTGCGAAGCGTTTGACGAGTGTTTTTCGGCTGAATTTGGGGAGCTGACGGCGTCGATCAATGCCCATCACTTTTTCCATTGCCCATCGCACGAGTCTATTGTCCATCATCCAATTGGATATGGGTGCTGTCAAACTGCTCATTTTTGCGGCTTTTTCAGCGGCCATCAGCATCTTGTTGACGCGCGGATGCGGATTGGCTTCGCTGTCGCGGTCTTTTACCCCGGCTATCATCATTGGGATGTCGATTTCTGCCGGGCATATTTCTTTGCACAAGCCACAGGAAATACACAGTGGGGCGAAGTCGCCGGCTTTATCTACGCCGTGGACTTCAGCTGTCCACGGTATGCCAATCGGTCCGGGGTATATGTATCCAAATGCATGACCGCCGACTACACCATAAGTCGGGCAGATATTCATGCAGGCGCCGCAGCGGATGCAGTTGAGTGCATCCGAGAATAGGGAGTCTTCTTGCATTCTGGTCCGGCCATTGTCCAGGATGATGATATGCGATTCTCGCGGTGCGCGTCCCTCGCCCTGCCCCAGGGGCGATCTCCCACTCATCCAGGTTACATAGGTTGTCGTGTGTTGGCCGACAGCACTGACTGGATGTGCCAGCATCATTTGCAATGCGTCTTCTACTGTTTCCACAACTTTTTCGCGTCCCATAATGCAGATGTGTACATCGGGAATGCTCGATACGAGACGGGCATTGCCTTCGTTGGTTTCGATCAGGATTGTGCCCGATTCGGCTACGCCTACATTTGCGCCTGTCATGCCGATGTCGGCGTTGAGAAATATCGGTCGCAGGTATTTGCGCACGATTTTCATAATTGCATCTACATCGTTGGGCACGTCTTCGCCTGTTGCTTTTTTGAATATTTCGGCTACTTCAACTGCGGTTTTATGGACTGCGGGAAATACCAGATGGAATGGTTTTTCGTGGACTTTTTGAATAATAAGCTCGCCGAGGTCGGTTTCTATAACTTCTAAACCGGCGTCTTCCAGCGGGTGGTTGACTTCGATTTCTTCGCTGGTTAGCGATTTTGATTTTGCCACGGTCTCGGCGTTTTTTTCTGCTGATAGTTTTAAGATGTAGTCAATCGCAGCAGCACCGTCTTTTGCGAGAAAGACCTTTGCCCCGCGCGATTCAACTTTCTCTGCAAATTGATCGACCAGGTCGTCCAGTTTGTGCAGGCACCGCACTTTGATGTCGCGAACTTCTTTGCGAAATGCCTCTCCTTGCGGCAAAATATCAATTGCCGTGCGCCGGGCATCCCGCGCCCGTTTGACTGCGTTGTAGAGTTGCGTGCGTTTTGGTTTTTCTCGTAGCGATGTTTCTATTTGTGCATACAGATTTTTGTATCTTTGGCTTGCCATGTAAGGTCCTTTCATACTTTACTTTTTGTACGTTTCAAAACTTTGCCTTCGACCATGTCCCCTTGTCGATAAGAGCCGAGAATTTTTACAAAGGTGGCTATTTCGCGCAGGTGTTCGATGGCGCGGGCGCAGGGTTCTTGACGGATATGGCCCTCAAAGTCGAGCGAGAAGGCGTATTCCCAGGGTTTGCCCGCAAGGGGGCGAGATTCAATTTTGAGCAGGTTGAGGTCGCGCAAGGCAAATACGCTCAAGCTCTTAAACAATGCACCGGGCACGTTTTTCATGGCAAATACGATCGATGTCTTTGCGGGCATTTCGATGTCTGGATTTTCAGGTATTAGATACTCGGATGTAACGACTAAAAATCGCGTGTAATTTTGGTGGTCGTCTTCAATACCCGTCTGCAAAATTTCCAGATCGTAATCCCAGGCTGCCTGGGCACTCGCTATTGCAGCCGCATCGCGTGCGCCCGATGTTTTCAAAGCTTTTACGGCTCCCGCGGTGTCGGAGGTCATAACTGTTTCGGCCTGAGATAGAGATGCAGTGAATTGTGTACACTGAGCCAGTGCAGGTGCCTGGGAATAGATATGGCGGATGTCTTCTAATTTTACCCCGGGGTTTACGATTAGATTGTGTACGATGCGCAGCTTCAGTTCGCCGACGATCTGTAAATGATGGGCTGACAGGTGGTCGTAATTTTCGTGAATGCTGCCCATTAATGAGTTTTCAATGGGTACTATGCCATGCGTACATTCTTCGTGTTCGACAGCGGCGAAGAGGGTGGCAAAATTGCGTTGCGGTACGACCTGGACATCTTTGCCAAAATACGAGCGCGCGGCCATTTCACTGAATGCACCGGGTTCACCTTGAAATGCGACGTTTTTTTTTGTATTACCCATTCATTAATTCCTTTATATGGGATTCGACGCTGCGCGAGAGGCTGCCCAGATCATATCCGCCTTCAAGGAGAGAGATTAGTCGTCCTTCTGCGTGATCTCGTGCGACAGTTATCACGCGTTTTGTCATTTCGACAAAACCGGATTCCGTCACTTGGGTGGCCGATAAGGGATCGGACCGGTGCGCGTCAAATCCAGCGGAGATAATGACAAATTGCGGTTTGAATGTGTGCATAGCGGGCAGGAATACGTCATCGAATATGCGCAAGTACACGGCGTCATCGCTGCCTGCGGGTACGGGTGCATTTAGTGTGAATCCCTCTCCTTCGCCAATGCCGGTTTCGTCAGCCCGTCCCGTGCCGGGATAATGGGGGTATTGGTGGATGCTAAAGAAGAATACCGAGGGGTCGGTTTCCAATATGTGCTGTGTGCCATTGCCGTGATGCACATCCCAATCTACAATTGCCACGCGTTCAAGGGAATATGTTTCTTGTATATATCGCGCGGCAATGACCGCGTTGCTGAATAGACAAAATCCCATTGCGTGATTGCGTTCGGCATGGTGTCCGGGGGGACGCGTGGCACAAAAAGCCGTGTGTACGCGCGCGTCCATAACTGCGTCAATGGCTTCAAATGTTGCGCCAACAGCGAGTCGGGCTATGTCAAAAGATAGTGGACAGATTCTGGTGTCAAAATCGTCCATGTACGTGATGCCCTGTGTACATCGGGATTTTACATTTGCAATATGTTCGGGAGTGTGCGCTTTTTCCAACCAGGATGTATCGACATGTCGGGGTTCGAGTGTGATGAGGTCTTTTGTCAAGCCCGTTGCATCCAGATGGGCATGCAGTGTTTGTAGCCGCTCGGGTCGCTCGGGATGCGCGCCTCCTGTGTCGTGTTTTTGAAAATCGGGATGTTGAACCAGTCCTACTTTGTTCATAAGTTAGTTTTCCTTTAATGCGGTGGCATCACGGGTTCGCGGATCGTTTCGCGCCAATTGTCATCAACCAGTTCGCAACTTCGGTGTGTTTTCTGTCTATAGCTTGATCCAGAGGCGTTTCGCCAACGGGATTTTTGCGGTTGATATCCGGTTTTTTTCCCAGCAACCATCTGGCGGTTTCGAGGTGCCCATTGCGGCATGCCATTCCGAAGGCACTGTCGATGCAGTCTCGCGCAGGTCGGGGTTCCGACCATCCGGGCAGAACGCCCGCCGTATCGGTTATATTGCCTTCCTTATCGAAAAATTTTTCAACGAGATCGAGTCGCCCCACGCCGGCAGCGATCATCAGGTTGCAGGTCGCCCCGCGCTGGATTAGTTTTATCGCTGCGTTTTGCATGCCGAATATCACGGCTTCCCAGAGCGGTGTGCCGTTTGCAATATTCCCGCCATCGATGTCGATTTTTGCACCGCAGTCGAGAAGCACTTCTATCATTTCCGCATCGTCGCTGCTGGCTGCCCAATGCAGGGGTGTTTCGCCAGGGTCGGTTTTTCCCTCGAATTTTGCCCGCGCATTGACATTTGCGCCTGAGCGTATCAAAATTTCTGCGGATTCGCGGCATCTGGGCCTGTGCGCGGGATAATCGCAGAGGGTGTGCAAAAGTGTGCGGGGATTGTCCGATGTGGTTTTATTGACCAGTTGTGGATCTTCTGCTATCAGTCTTTTCAGGGTGTCTATATCACCGGATTCAATGGCGGTACGTGCCTGTTCAATGCTCATTGTGCTCTCTTTTTTTAGTGGTCAATTACCGCGCTGCCAAGGCAGAGGTCGCCGTCGTAAAATACGGCGAATTGTCCGGGCGCTATACCGGAGTCTTTTTCTGCTATGGTTACGGATAAGTGGTTGTCGTCTGTTGCTTCGATTTTACAGTTGAGTAATTCTGGGCCGTGGCGCAGTTTTAATTGCAGGGCGGTTTTGTCAGGCGGTTCTGCAATCCAGTTGGGATTTGTGGCGACAAATTGGTTCCGCGATGTGTTCTTGTGCTTCGTGGCGTGGGATACATAGATGATGTTGCGTTCGATATCTTTTTGCACGACGTACCAGGGTCCTCCGCCCAATCCCAGGCCATACCGCTGTCCAATGGTGTAATAATAGTAGCCCCGATGAGGTCCCAGAATTTGTCCGGTTTCTCTGTCGATAATATCGCCTTTTTTTTCGCCCAGGTGAAATGCGATAAAGTCTGGATATCTGATTTTGCCCAGGAAGCATATTCCCTGGCTGTCTTTTCGCGCTTGATTTGGCAGGTTAAAATCCCGCGCGAGTTGGCGCACATCGCTTTTCATCATGTTTCCGATGGGAAATAATGCCCGCGCGACCTGCGATTGATACATGCCAGATAAGAAATAGGTCTGATCTTTGATGGGGTCGGGTGCGCGTTTTAGATGATAAGTTCCGTTGCTCTGTGCGATTTGGGCGTAGTGTCCGGTTGCCACTTTTTCATAGCTGCTGTCTATGTGGTCAAAGAATGCGCCGAATTTGATCCGCTGGTTGCAAAATATATCTGGGCTGGGTGTGCGTCCAGCGAGCAGTTCGTCGAGGGCATAAGATACGACGCGTTCGAGGTATTCCGATTGCAGGGAGATTACTTCAAGCGGGACATCGAGTTGATCGCATACGGCACGGACAAATTTCAGGTCGGCCTCCCAGGGGCACTTCCCCAAAAAAGCGAGTTCGTCTTCGAGCCATACTTTTAAGTAAAATGCCGTCAGATCGTGGCCTTCATTTTTCAATATGTTCAAAGCCACAGAACTATCGACACCACCGGATATGAGAGCGGCGATTTTCATTTTTTGTCTTTTGGTCATGCTACGCGCCGTAGCATTTCGTTTACCTGGTAGCGCAGTCGGCTGTGTTCGTGGTTTTGCATTGCTTTTAACAATGGGAGTACCTGTGCATCGCTAACTCGGTCCATGTGTTCCAGGGCTGTTAGTGCGTTGAAGCCGATGAAAGGCTCGGCGTCTTTTAGGGCCGTGAGCAAGTCATCGCGGGCGATTTCAGCGGCTTTGCTCCAGATGGTCAATGCGCGCGTGGCATTGTGACGCACCCAGTCGTCGCGGTCTGAGAGTGCGCTGCGAATGGCGGGTAGGGCGTCGAGGGCTGGTAAGCCAATGTCGCCCAGAGTATCCGCAGCCGTTGCACGCACCCAGTCATCCGAATGCGTTAATGCATGGACGAGCGGATCTACCGCGTGGCCACCGGTTGCTGATAGTGCTGCGGGTACTTGCTCTCGAAGTGCTTCGTCTGGTCCCAGCAATACGTCCATCAATGTGGGTACGGCGCGTTTGCCCAATCGCCCCAGGGCGTATGTTGCATTTAGCACGATACCTGGGTCGTCGCTGTTCAAGTTGTGCATCATGTCATCTACGGAGACGGGTGCGTCATCATCCCATTCGGGCAGGGGTTCACCGCGCATCCAGCGCCACATAAATTCCCATACGAGGGGATGGCGCAATAAGACGTCAGAGGGATGGTCGGGTTTTATACGATGGGCAAGGGTGTCGAAATCGGGATCGAAATCCGATGCGGCATCCCAATTCGGCGCTGTTGGCTCTTCTGTGCGTTTGAACAAAAATTTCATCATGTACCGGTCATGGTCGCTTGTGTTGCTGGATACGCGATGGAACAAATCAAAATGTACGAGCAATACATCGCCGGGATCGACAACTGCAAATGGGAATTCGTAATCGAACTCATTTTTCGGTTTCGCGCTGTAATACTGCGTTCCAGGAATGACGCCCGTGGGGCCCATCTCAATGGGTGTTTGGTGTGGGTAACAAATTGCCATGACTGTTCGGGGACGATGGTGTCGCAGCCAGGGTCGGCTCCAGCCGGCAAAACGACGCGGTGATCCGTCTTGGTGAAATCTTCGGCCTTCTGTGCCCGCGCGGTTGAGATGGCAATGTCTGTGGCAGTGCATGACGTAAGATTCGCCGAGGATACTCGATAGTGCGCCGACCATTGCTTCGTCGTTAAAAATTTCGCGCAATCCCGGTGCGGCATGCAATATGTCATTGCCCGGGTTCCCCTGTACCAAAGTTTTTTTTGCATCTGTCAGTATTTGTGCGTGGATATGCGGTGCAACACTTGTTTTGACGACGCAATATCCCCGCGCAATAAAATGCAATATCGCCTCGTCGTTTAATAAGTGTGATTGTTCGGCCATGGCTGCCTCCTGTTAAATTTTTTGTTAGAAATTAGCAGGTTTCCGTCCTATTTTCATATCTGCCCGTATTTTTTATAATACACCCCAGGAGCCGCAAATGAAAATTACCGATATTACCTGCGATATCCTCTCCACCGCTCACCAACAGGGTGCGACGCGATATGAAGATACCGCAGGATTAAAATTTCCGCAAGTCGCGCCCCAATCCACACAGACCTTTCCCGGCAGAGCCGATACGCGCCATCTCTGTGTCTATCCTTCGGGGCGTTCGACAGCGCTTATTCGCGTGCATACTGATAATGGTATTGAGGGCATTGGCGAAGCCCACGCCCCGGCTGCGCCTCGCGTTGTCAAAACGATTGTAGAAGATTTGTTGCGTCCCGTCCTTATCGGAGAGGATCCGCGCTCAATCGACGTTTTGTGGGAGCGCATGTTTTCGACGATGCGCCTGCGTTCCCATACGCAGGGATTTACACTGGAAGCGATTGCGGGGATCGATATTGCACTATGGGATGTACGCGGGAAGTACTACAATGAACCGATCTGGCGGTTGCTTGGCGGTCCTTATCGCTTGCAAATTCCCGTGTATTCATCGGGGACGCCGGGTCAGACTATTGAATCTCGTTGCGAGGGAATTGAAAGGGTTCTGGATGAGGGGTTTTCTGTGGTGAAAACGTCCTGTGGACGAGGGACGATAGAGGAACAGATGCACGTCGTCCGCGAGATGTCCCGCGCTGTGGGAGATCGCGGCAAGCTGCTCGTTGATGCGCACGGTGGATTCGATATTAAAGATGCCCTCCGCTTTGTCCGGTTGCTTGAGGATCTCGGCAATGTGGAATGGTTTGAAGATGCTCTGCTGCCCGAAGATCATCAGGGGTATCGGCAGTTGACCCAATCGACTTCTATTCGGATCGCTGTTGGGGAGACGGACTGCAACCGCTATGTTGTGCGAGACCGATTGCTGAATAAAGAGTGCGATCTCATTCTTCCCGATGTTTGCCGGGCTGGAGGTATTTCTGAGACGTTGCGTATCGCACAATTAGCCGATGTGTTTGGCGTGTCATGGGCATCTCATGTGAGTACCAGCACGTCTATTCATTTCTTGGCGGGGCTCCACGTTGGCGCTGCTACTCCCAATTGCTTTATTTCTGAATGTCCCAGTGGTTTTGCGCGCGGTCCTTTTGGCAACGAGCTTCTTACAGAGCCTTTGTTGCTTGAAAATGGGCATGTTACTCTGAGTGACAAACCCGGTTTGGGTATTAAGCTTAATGAAGAGGCTGTTGCCCGGCTGATTTTATGATAAATAAAAACTGCCGCGCAATAAGCACGACAGTTTTATACATTACAAACCAGAAGAGTCTCTCAGAGCGAGATACTGACCGCCTTTGCTCCCGCTTTTGCCTTTTTGCGCGCTTCTTGTAGTGTCGCGCCCCTTGCAAGGACGACTCCCATTCGCCGTTCTCCCTGTACTTCGGGTTTGCCAAATAAGCGGATTTCTGTGTCGGGTTCGGTGAGTGCGGTGCCCAGGTTGCCGAATTGTACCTGTTGCGAGTGTCCTTCTACCAGGATTACATGCGAAGCAGAGGGACCGTGGTGTTTGATGTTTGGTACTGGTAATCCCAAAATTGCCCGCGCATGCAGGGCAAATTCAGACAGGTCTTGCGAGATCATGGTTACCATGCCCGTGTCGTGTGGGCGGGGTGATACTTCGCTGAAGTAGATGTCATCGCCTTTCACAAATAGCTCTACGCCAAATATGCCGCGGCCGCCCAGTGCGTCGGTGATTGCTTTGCCCATCCGTTGTGATTCTGCAAGTGCAGCTTCGCTCATTGGCTGTGGTTGCCACGATTCGTGATAGTCGCCATCTACCTGTCGATGTCCTATTGGCGCACAAAAACTCGTGCCTCCTTCATAGCGCAGTGTCAATAGCGTAATTTCATAATCAAAATCTACAAAGCCTTCCACGATGACCGCATCTGCGTCTCCGCGTGCCCCTTCCTGTGCATAGGTCCACGATTTTTCGGCGTCGGCCATGTTTTTTACGGTGCTTTGTCCTTTGCCAGATGAACTCATGGTTGGTTTTATGACACAGGGTACGCCGATTTCACGAACTGCTGCGCGGTATTCTTCTAAATTCGACGCAAACCGATAGGGCGAGGTCTTTAGGCCCAGTTCTTCGGCGGCTAATCTGCGAATGCCTTCGCGGTTCATTGTCAGGCGAGCCGCTCGGGCTGTTGGGATTACTGTGAATCCTTCACTTTCCAATTCTACGAGTGTGTCTGTGGCGATTGCTTCAATTTCGGGTACGATTAAGTCGGGCTGTTCTTTTTTTATGACTTCGCGCAGGGCATCCCCATCCAGCATGGTAATGACATGCGACCGATGCGCTACTTGCATCGCGGGCGCATTGGCGTAGCGATCTACGGCGATTACTTCAACGCCATAGCGCTGGAGTTCAATGACAACTTCTTTTCCCAATTCGCCAGAGCCACACATGAGTACTCTGGTTGCGGTTGGTGAAAGTGGTGTTCCAATGATTGGCATATATTCCTTTCATCCGCTTAGTACGACAATCTCGCGGTCACTGCCCGATAGGGGTAGATCAACGTAGGCTGCGTTTTTGTTATGAGAAGCGTGGAAAGCGACAATGGTTTCGAGTGTATGAACGGCTTCTTCGGGGTTATAAGAAAATGGGACGCGATCGTCCAGGTAGGCGACGATTTCCGATACGGCGCGATCCATTCCCGAATCGCTATCCTTATGGGGCGGCCACTGTTCTGTTTCTCCAGTCCAGTATTCAAGTGTGATGCCTTTTGCCTCAATAATTGCTCGTCCCTTATGTCCGTTAATTTCCGTGCGTGGCGGTGCGGTGGAATAATCGGGTGCGCTTACTGTTACCATTAGTCCATCGTTCATACGCATGATGCCCCATCCCCCTGGGTCGCGAAATTCATCGCCGCGACAATCTGGCTTTCCAGCCAGATCGAGCGTTGCAGAGACCGATTGGACGCGATGTCCGGTGAGCATCAAGAGGGCATCAATCGCATGGGTTCCCACATTGCCCAATCGGCCCGTCGGCCATTGGAGAGTAGCGGAAATAAGCGTGCCCAGTTTTCCTTCGGCAATTAGCGCGCTGAGCCGGCGATAATTGGGATCGAATCTTCGCTGATGGTTAAAGACCAATAACTCGTGTTTTTGCGCTTCGAGCATGCGCTGGGCATCTATCACTGTGGTTGCCGCGGGTTTTTCGCAATAGATGACGGGAATGCCACGTTCGGCACAGGCTATGGCAATTTCCGCATGGGTAGGGGTGTAGGTCGCTATGCTGACGATATCGAGTGTTTCGTTGGCGATCATTGTGCGCCAACTCTCATAAGTTACAGCACCCGTGCGCGCTTCATAGCGCTCGCGCCGCCCCTGGTCGCGGCTTGATCCGGCCACGAGATTGATACGCGGATGGTTTTGATACGCAAAAGTATGCGTGCCGTCCATACTATCTACGCGCTGGCCCAATACATCTCCTGAGACCTGATCTGCTCCGCCGATCATTCCCAGGCCGATTACCGCGGCTCGGTATGTTTGAGAAGACATTAGCTCTCCTGTTTTGCAATCCAATTTATAACGGCCTGTATCATGGCGGGTGTTGCGTCATCGCTGAATACGTGATCTGCACCGGGTAGTACTACCAGTTCTTTTGGTTCGTTGGCTTGTTTAAAGATTGCCTGAGAATCTTCAATGGGCACTACATCGTCCTCTGTGCCGTGTACGAGCAACCAGGGGATCGAGATTTGAGATGCGCGATCTATGACAGTGTCAATCGCTGTCAGGTCATCCATATACGCGCTGGATAGCGGACAATCCGGGTCATCCCACATGTTGCCTGCATCGGGGGTGACATCTCCAAATTCGCGCTGTGCAAATCCCTTTGTATCTACCATGCCCGCCAGCGAGATGAGTTGTTGAATGCGCGCATCTGTGCTCGCTCGCAATACACCTACGGCGCCTCCCATGCTGTGTCCGGCATAACAGATTGTATATCCGTTTAAGGCATCCATGACTGAACCCAGATCATCTACTTCTTTTGTGATGGTTGCGTCCTCAAACCGACCTTCTGAGTCTCCATTGCCAGCAAAAGAGAAGCGGAGGATGTTGATTCCCTCGGATTCCAGTGCATGTGCCAGTGCGACCAGAAACGGTCTGTCTTTGTTGCCGGTTACGCCATGGCCTAAGACTACGATGTATTTGCTTTCGGCATTTCCACTGTGAAAAGCATAGTCGAGTTTTTCACCGTTTTTATTTCGGATGTCGCCAAACATGATTTTCTCCAGATATCTTTACTCAGGTGCTTCGTCAAATTCGAGTTTTACTACTATTACGGTGTTGGTCAGTTCGTTGACTGGCAAGTTCTGCAATCGCAAATAGGGCTTGTGTTCTATGTGATTGGTCGGTACCAGATCCACTGTGAAATCTACGGTTTTACCTGTGTTTAGCAAGGTCGCTTTCTTTGGTGCGATTGCGATTGGGTCGAGTTTTACGCCGCTTGTGCGCGGATCGTTTACCAGGTGTACGTAAATCACATTGTTCCGGCGCGTTAATAGTATATCGCGATTGCGCGTCAGGTGCGACGCGGGTTCTACGTCTTTGACCGCTTCTTCTACCGCGCGATACCATTTTCCAATGCGTTTCAAGATGCGTTTGGATGCGTCCGGAATTGTGCCGTCGGGTTTGGGGCCTACGTTGAGCAAGTAGTTTGCGTCGCGCGCGAGATACCGATCAATGCTCCGTATCAGATGGCGGTCTGTATAATAATCCTCATCTATCCGATAGCCCCAGCTTTCGATTCCCACGGATTGACACGCTTCGGTCAGCCGATCAAATGACTGCTGGGTATCTATGCCTTGCACATGATCGCGCTCGGGCGTGCCAAAATCACCGGGGTCAAATCCCCGATTGTTGATTACTGCCGCGGGTTGTAGCGACCGAATCATCGCGTTGATGGATGGGTCAAAGTGTTCATCCACATTCATATCCCACCAGAATGCGTGTAGTTTTCCATAATGGGTACACAATTCCCATACCTGGGCTTTCAGAAATTCCAGGTATTTCATCAAGTCAGGATCATCTCCGGGCTTGGGTTGAGGTAGTTCGTGATGTCGTCCCTGATTGGGGTAATTGGGGTGGTGCCAGTCGGCAATTGAATAATAGAAGCCCAGGGGGAAGTTGCGTTTGTGACAGGCATCGGCGAGCATTGCCATCAGGTCTTTGCCGTACGGCGTATTCATTGTGTTGAATGCCGTATGTGATGTGTCCCACAAGCAGAATCCATCGTGGTGTTTGGTTGTCGCGATGATGTATTGCATCCCGGCTTCTTCTGCGAGGTCTAACCACGCGTCGGGACTGAAGTTTATGGGATTCCACTGCTCGGCTAATTTTACGTATTCATTTGCGGGCATGCGTCCGCGCCATTGATGCTGTTCGTGCCATCCGGGGATTGCGTAAATTCCCCAGTGGACGAACATGCCAAATCGTTTTTCCAAAAACCAATCGCGTTCATCGCCAAATTGAGTTGCCATTCAATACCTCTAATTTCTATTTCCTCTTCCAGGCCAGTCTCCGGTGACTTCTTCAAATGGCGCAACCGGTTCAAATGCCTCGTCGTAATCCCCGCCGTTGTGGCTGGCTTCGCAGGAGCGGAGCCATTGGCGCAGGGTTTCGCGGGTTTGTCCCATTCGCTCGCGTTGCTCGTTCGCCAAATTGGTCGTTTCTGCGCGGTCTTCAATCATGTCAAAACACAAGTCTTCGCTGCCATTGCTCGATAGGTTGGTTAAACATTTATAACGGTTGTCGATCATTGAGATGGTCGGGGCGTCAAACATCGCGTTTTTGGGGCTGTTGAACCGATACGGAATGGGAGTGGGACGTTCTGTCATGTTTCCTTCAATTGTCGGTAGCAGACTGATGCCGTCAATGGGGCGATTGTCGGGCATTTCATATCCCATGACCTCGGCGATTGTCGGGAAGTAGTCCAGCGTGCTGCACGGCATTTCCACTGTGCGTCCGGGTTCTGCATGACCCGGCCAGTGCAATAGCGCGGGTACGCCTACGCCGCCGTCAAATAGAGATCGTTTTCGCCCGCGCAAGCCGCCTGTTGATCCCCGGTTGCGACCACTTTGACCCGTGCGGCCTTCGGGACCGTTGTCCGAACAGAACCAGATCATGGTGTTGTCGGCTACGCCCCATGCTTCCAATGCGTGATATAACCGCCCCACCTGATCGTCTATGGCGGTGATACAGCCGTAATAGTGCTGCTCATCTTCGCTGTATTCGGCGTACATTGCGCGATATTCCGGTCCGGCAACGACGGGACTGTGGGGCGCGTGAAACCAGATTGTCGTAAGGAACTGTTCTCCATTTTCAACAGCTTGTTCGATAAATGGAATTGCGCGATCCATCAGTACTCGGGAATCGCATCCTTCCAGATTTTCCGTTGCCAGTTTTCCATTTTCGTAATACGGCGAGGCCCAGGGGCGGTCCAAACGCTTTCCGGTTCTGTTGTTAATATCTATTGTTGGATCCCAGGTGGGAACTGCATACTCTGTGGCAAAAGATGCATCGTAATCCCGCTCCCAGGGCGGGGCGTAATTGCGCGCTGGATTGCGATTGGGTTTGCCCGAATAATTCGGGTCCAGGGTTCCCAGATGCCATTTGCCAAAGTGTCCGGTCGCATAGCCGAAGGATTTTAACATTCGCGCCAGTGTTATTTCCTGTGTGGGCAAGTGTCCACGATTGGCATGTGTTACGCCGTATCGAAAATAATGCCGTCCAGTTAAACAGGTTCCCCGCGTTGGGGAACACACGGGTCCTCCCGCATAAAATCGCGTGAACCGGATTCCATTATTCGCCAGGCGGTCCAAGTTCGGAGTTTTGATCACTTCATTTCCGTTAAATCCCACATCGCCATATCCCAGGTCGTCGCACATCATTAAAATTATGTTGGGGGTGCTCATTTTTCAGTCTCCATAAAATTTCACTACGGGTGGAAAATGATCATCCGGCGGCAATGTATCGGGTGTCAATTCCAGAGGATCGGTGACTAAGTGTTTTTTGCCGGTGTATTTTGCCGCTGCATCGACGAAAATTATCACGTATCCCACCCGCCAATCATCGGTTTGATTCGGTCCCGCGGTGTGAAATGTCATTCCGTGATGAAATGTACAATCTCCCGCTTGAAGAGGATGCGTTACTCTGGTGCGCCACGCGATTTCCGGTGCGAATTCCCGCCATCCCTCCTGGTTATTCGTCGCCATGTCCGGTATGTCTTTCATTTCGTGTGATCCCTGTACAAATGACATGCATCCCATTTCTACGGGGGTATCCTGTAGCGCGATCCACGCCGATAGGGCATTGGAATTGCGATCATAGGGCCATTTCACCAGGTCTTGATGGAATGCCGTTGGTACTTCGAGTTCTGGCATTTTTGCCAGGATGTGATCGTGCCAGATCCGCAATCGCACACCCGAAATTTTCTCTGCGACTGCAGCGACATTCGGGTGTTGCGTCAAGTTTCGCAATACCTCGTCTTCCCGCCATACGTTCACTTTTTGATTAAAGGGCCGGTTTGGATCTTTTGGCATGGCTTCCAGTATATCCAGAGATGCCTGACGAAATTTTGCAACTTCATCCGGTGAGATGATCTGCGGGATTTTTATGACGCCATCGCGCCGGTATGTTGCCAGCATTTCATCTGTGATATCTGTTGCTGTCATGGTTTTTTCCTTTTTACTTACCCGCGCTTTGCGAGGATGTTGTCCCAGGGTTCAATCCCGCACCGCTCTGCCCATGCGTCGTAAATTGTCGCGAGTTCGGCTAACACATCGGGATTTTCATTTGCCAGATCGTTGAGTTCCGATCTGTCGGCTTCAATATCGTATAGTTCCCAATCGCCCGGGTAGCGCTTTACCAGTTTCCACCTGTCTTTGCGAACCGCGCCATTGCCTTCGTGTTCCCAGATCAGATATTCTTTGCCGTTGTCCCGGTTATCAAAAATTGGGGTCAACGAGGTGCCTTCGAGTGGTAAAATTTCGTGTTCATTATAAGTTTCGGGATATTCGGTGCCTGCTACATCGAGGCAGGTTGCCATGACATCTGTAAGCTGGCCGGGTTGCTCGCGCAAGGCGCCGTGATCCGTTATGCGACTGGGCCAGTGTACGATAAAGGGCGTTGCAATGCCGCCTTCGTGAACCCAGTGCTTGTACAGGCGAAATGGGGTGTTGGATACGTTGGCCCAGGGTACGCCGTAGCTCTGGTACGTGGTTTCGTCACCCGGCATTATGTTTGGATCGTTGCCGCGTTGGACTGGTCGTCCATTGCGTGTGGTAGCCGGCGCAATCGCGCTGCGTCGCATGCCGCCTCCCAGTTCTTCGGCGCATCCTCCATTGTCAGCCAGAAATACGATCAGGGTGTTGTCCAGTTGTCCGGTTTCTTCGAGGGATTGGACGATGCGCCCAATGCCCTGATCCATGCGATCAATCTGGGCGGCATAAACTTCCATGCGCCGTTGCTGCCACGCTTTGTGGTCGGCTTCTTCCCAGGGTACTTGAGAGGGGTCTCGGTCACTCAGTCCCCATTCGGGTTTTAAGATGCCCATTTCGCGCAGGCGCGCCAGGCGCTCTTCGCGCAGTTGATCCCATCCCGCGGCAAAACGGCCTTTGTATTTTGCAATATCTTCATCGTGCGCGTGCAGGGGCCAATGGGGCGCGGTATATGCGGTATATAAGAAGAATGGCTGATCTCCCTTTGTCTGCGCGTGTTCGCGGATATAATCCGCTGCTTGGTCGCTGATGGCATCGGTTAAAAAGAAATCCTCTGGAAATTCATCTACTGTAATCTGCTCGTTGTCTCGCGTGAGTGTTTGTGGCTTCCAATAATTGGCGGCACCGGTAATGATGCCAAAAAAGCGATCAAATCCGCGCTGACAGGGCCAACTGTGTTTGGGACCATCCGCATCTGTATGCCGCGTAATATGCCATTTGCCACTCATATAGGTCGCATATTCCACTGTTTTGAGTACTTCGGCAATGGTCGCGCTCTTACAGTTCAGAT
>JAPPAB010000058.1 GCA_026705765.1 Gemmatimonadota bacterium | reverse complement strand
AGCGACCAACAAACTCGTGCCCGAAGGCATTGAAGGACAGGTCCCTTACAAAGGGTCTCTCTCGGGTTTTATCTATCAACTCATAGGTGGTCTTCGCGCGGGTATGGGCTATTGTGGCACGCGCACCCTCAACGAATTGCGCAACAATGGACGTTTTGTGCGCATCACCTCTGCCGGCATCCGGGAAAGCCATGTTCACGACATCGCCATTACCAAAGAAGCGCCCAACTATCGGCTCGACTCGACATATTAATATCAAATACCATGCCAGATCGCCCCAACATTCTCGTCCTCATGACCGACCAGCAGCGTGCAGATGCCATGAACTGCGCTGGAAATACAACAATCCGCACGCCCAACCTTGACGCACTCGCCAATTCGGGTGTACGCTTTACACAGGCCGTCACGCCCACCCCCGTCTGCGTTGCCGCACGCATGAGTTTTATCACCGGTCACAGAATGTCCCGGCACCACTGGACAGACAACAGTGCGCTACCTGGTCCCTTACCCGAACTTCCCACCATCATGACGCTTCTTCTACGCGCCGGGTACTGGACACAGGGCATTGGGAAAATGCACTTTCACGGTCGGCACTACGGCTTCCGAAATCTCCTCACAATGGAAGAAGGCATCGATCATTGGGTCAATGACGACTACCTCCGCTATCTGCGAAAGAATAGCGTTCGCACCCGATATCCCAAAGGCATCCGCGATCTGCTCTTCTTCCAGCCCCAAACCTGTGGCATACCCGTTGAACATCACAAAAACACCTGGGTCGCCGACCAGTCCATTGACTTTCTCCGCGAACACACGCGCTATCGCACCAATCAACCCTTTTTCCTGTGGAGTTCCTGGATATCACCGCATCCGCCCTTTGCGCCCTGTGAACCGTACGACGACATGTACGACCCCGACGACATGGAACTTCCGCCCTTTGCCGACCGCCCTATCGAAACCCTGCCCCCCAATTTTTACGGCAGCCGCGGACGTCTGGACGGTGCCCATCGCGACCCCGACCGCCTGCGCCGCCTGCGCGCCCTTTACTATGGCCTCATCTCCCATGTTGACGACGGCATCGGTCGCATTTTGAATGAACTCGAAACCCTCGGTCTATCCGATAACACCGTCGTCCTCTTTGTCTCAGACCACGGTGAAATGATGGGCGAACACGGCCTCTCGCAAAAAAATTGCCCCTATGAATCCTCCGTCCGCATTCCATATCTCCTCCGCTGGCCCGGCAAAACGCGAGCAGGGCAACAACGCGATGACCTCGTCAGCCTGCTCGACTTCTTTCCCACCCTCATAGAAGAACTCGACCTCCAGTACCCAGAAGAACACGGCCCGTTACCAGGAGCGAATCTCCTCGGCACAACAGGTGAGGGCCTGACGAAGCCCCGAGAATCCGCGATTATAGACTATGGCAAAGGCAAAGGACGCTGGATTTCAGCGCGCAACCAGAAACACAAATACGCCTTTTTTGCCCGCGGCGGAATCGAAGAACTCTACCATCTTGAAAACGATCCACACGAACAGCACAACCTCATCGCCGAAAACCCCGCATTGGCGTCAAAATTTCGCGATCAAATCACCGTCTGGGAACGACAATATGGCCTGAGTAATTCGCTTGACGGCGACAGGTTGCGCTCGTATCCCGGTCCTGCCCGCATACCCACAGAAGAAGAATGCCGCACGGTCATCCTCAACGACGGCCCCTGGCCCAAGCGCTTGCCCGAAGATGAAAAAGACAGCATCGAAACCTTTGCCGAAGCATTTACCCGCGCCATCAGCAAAGAAACCACCTTATCGCCCGACAAATTGAGCATCGAAAAATATAAAGAACAAGTACTCAAACGCGGTCCCCGAGATATCGCCGCAGAATCGCTCGAAGGCACGCCCTGGGAAGACGCATGGCACAACGCATAAGCACTGAAAAAAACCATTCATATTAGATAGTCCGATTAATCCCATGCCAGACTACACCACTTTTGAAAACTGCTTAAAAAATATCGCGCACCCCGACATTGCCCATCGCATCATTGGCCATGTTCACGGTTATGCTTTTCATTGCCTCACAATTGGCAAACCCGCGCCATCAAAACCGAATATTCTCCTCTCGGCAGGTGTACACGGCGATGAACCCGCGGGCGTCGAAGCCATCCTTCAATTTTTCGAACGCGATATCGTAGATATAATCCAGCGCTTTCACATCATCGTTCTACCCTGTGTCAACCCTTCTGGATACGTCAACAACCAGCGAGAAAATATCCAGGGTGAAGACATCAATCGCGCTTTCAAAAACGAAGTTCCCGAATCCATCCTTGTCAAACAGCAGATTGCGGGATATCGTTTTGACGTCTTTCTCGACATGCACGAAGATTACGACGCAACAGGTACTTATTTTTACGAAGGCAAAAGCGATAGCGCGTGGTTGGCCCCAGCCATCGCACAACAGGCAAAAAAAATTGGCCCCCTGGATGCGGATACCGGTGAAACCGATATCCCACTCGCAGAGGGCGTCTTGCAAGTCGATCCCGCCTGGGGTGAAAGCGGTTTTACCTCTTATGTCTATATCCATCATGCCGACCACGTCATGATCACTGAAACATCATCCAACTGGCCTATGGATAGGCGAGCTAAAGTACACCTGCTCGCCCTTGACATGATCCTCGATCACTATTCGCCGTCACCCAAAAGGAGAACCACGTGAATAACCCAGCATTCGAACCCATTGAAGATGTCCCCGGCCTTCCCCGCGTACTGATCATTGGGGACTCCATCTCCATTGGCTATACCGTCCCCGTACGCGAATTACTCAAAGGCAAAGCCAATCTCCACCGCCCGCTCACCAACTGCGGACCGACAAAGCGCGGCATCGAAGAAATCGAAAACTGGCTCGGTGACGGTTCCTGGGATGTCATCCACTTCAACTGGGGCTTACACGACATCGTCTATATGACAGAAAGCGGAGAACGCGTCGATCCACCGCAGGGCCAACACCATGTACCTGCCGACCAATACGAACAAAACCTCGACACCCTGGTCAAACGCCTCGCACAAACCGGAGCCAAACTCATCTGGTGCGCCACCACACCGGTTCCCGAAGGCACGTCCATCCGCAAACCCGGCGACGAAATTGAATACAACGCCATCGCGCAAAAAGTCATGGCTGCACACGGCATTCCCACACATGACCTCTATACCTATGCTATGGAACGCCTTGACGATATACAACTCCCCGCCAACGTGCATTTTTCAAAAGAAGGCTCTGCCGTGCTGGCCGAATCTGTTGCGCGACATATATTGGATATATTGGATTGAGAATTTTTTTCAGGAGTTTTACATGTCTTATCGCATTGGAATTGTCGGTGCTGGCGGTATCTCGCGCGCTCATGGTCGGGCTGCTGCACAATCTGACCGCGCAGAAATCGTCGCAGTCTGCGATGTCTTGCCCGAAGCAGTTGAGAGATATCGCGGCGAATTTGACGTCCGAAAAGGTTATACCGATCTCGACCTGATGCTCGACAATGAAAACCTCGACATCGCCATCATCTGCACATGGGGCTGCTTTCACGCCAGCCTGAGCAATCGCATTGCAATATCTCAAAAAGTTCGTGCCATCCTCTGTGAAAAACCCATCACACAAACCGCTGCAGAATGCCGAGAAATGGTCGCCTGCGCCAAAGCCAATAATATCCTCCTCGCCGAAGCCTTTAAATTTCGCCATCACCCCGTACATCTAAAAGCCAAAGAAATTCTCGACAGTGGAAAAATCGGACCTCTGAGCAATATTCGCAGCACCTTTTGCACGGGCGTTTCAGACGACCGCCGAAAACCCGAACTCAACTGGCGTTTCAACAAAGAAAAAGGCGGAGGCGCAGTCTATGACCTGGGGTGTTACAACACCCATCACGCCCGCTTCATAGCCAACGCCGACCCCATCCGCGTCTATGCCACGGGAGAATTTGGTCGAGAAGTGGATGAAACAATTATCGCCATCTACGAATTTCCCAACCACGTCACCGCACAACTCACATTCAGCTTCAAAATGGCCTCCTCACAATATTTTGAAATCTCAGGCACCCATGGCATGTTGCGAACAGAACGCGCCTGGAACAACGAAAACCAGCCCACGACCCTTGAGGTCCGCACCCGCGATGGCGTTGAAACCCATGAATTTGAACCCGTCTTTCAATTCCTGAACCAGCTCCATCATCTATGCGATTGCCTCGATACCGGGCAAGCCCACCGCATCCCGCCCGAAAACAGCATTGGCAACATGAAAACCATGGACGCCATCTACGAGTCCATAAAAACACAACAACCCGTTGACATTTCCTGAAATCATGAAACTGCACTATCTCCAGCATGTACCTTTTGAAGGACTCGGCAGCATTGCATCCTGGGCAAAAGCGCGCCGCGCTCAAATCTCGCGCACGCGCCTCTTTGCCGGAGAGCCATTGCCATCAGCCGATGAAATGGATCTATTAATCGTCCTGGGGGGACCCATGGGCGTCTATGACGAACGCGACTGCCCCTGGCTCATACGAGAGAAGGAATTTTTGAAACAGGCAATAAATACCGGTACCCGAATACTGGGCGTCTGCCTGGGTGCCCAACTCATTGCCGACGCATTCGGAGCCAAAGTCTATCCAAATAACCACAAAGAAATCGGCTGGTTTCCCATTGAGGGCGTGCAAACACCTGAAAAAATCGGGCTGTTATTCGCACGAGCCGGCAAAGTTTTTCACTGGCATGGCGACACATTTGATCTCCCCGCTGGCGCAACACACCTCGCCAAAAGCCGTTCCTGTAAGCATCAGGCATTCTCGGTAGGCGATCAGATCTTCGCATTGCAATTCCATCTGGAAACAACGCCCAACGCAGCCCGGGCATTGATCGATAACTGTGGGCACGAAATCGTCGATGCACCCTACATTCAGCCCGCCCGCGAAATACTGACAGACCAACGCGAATTTGAACGCATCAATATCCTCATGGCAGAATGCCTCGACCTGCTGATACCCAATAAAAAAAGCGACCACTAAGGCCGCTTTCTCCATAGACCAACTTGCTCACTCGCCTCACTGAGATTCCGTAATCCTCGGCACAACTCGAAACGCGATCTCCCTCGGGAAAAAGAATCCCCGTATCCGTCCGAGAATCCGCCACTCATTCAAATCCACCACCGTAAGCCCCGGTCCTCCAGCCTGTCGCACAAGCGTTGCAACATAAGCTCGAGAGCCATCGGGAGAAACCCCGAGTATCGTCGAATCATTCCCCAATCGCAATGTGCGAACAATTAAATTGCGCTCCACATCAATTTCCAACAACACACCCACTGCGCTTACGTATAATAATTTTTTATCGGGCGAAAACTCTGCGCCAAACGCCCCCCCCTGATCAATCTGGAGCGCACCCACCACCTGATTGGTATTGAGATCCAAAACAGAAATCACACCGCGACTCCAATTTGTCACATAAGCGCGCGTGCCATCCTGCGTAATTGAGATCTCTAACGGAATATCACCGATAGCTATCCTCGCCGTAACCGTCATGGTTGCCAGATCCACAACGACCACATTTCGATCGGTTTGATTTGCCACATACAACTTTGTGCCATCGGGCGAGAGCGCGACGTCAATTGGTCGATCTCCCACCAGGACAGAATCTATGGTAACGCCATTCACCACATCCACCACGCGAACCAGATCCTGTATTTGATCGGCCACATAAGCCCGCGTCTGATCGGGACTCAGCACCGCTTTACCCCGCGATTCAACAGGCACGCTAAACTCTACCTGATGGCGGGTATCCATCTTGTAAAACCCAAACACTTCCGCCACATAAATCGACTGCTGATCCGCAGACACTATCACCCCACCCGGACCGCGATAGGGCAGATAATCGAGTATCAGATGTGAATCGGAATCCAGTGCTATAACCGAACTATCATCTACATCCGCCACATAAATAATATATCGATCTCCGCTCGGTTCATCAGATGTTTGCGCTTGACCATAAGAAGAACTAAATGCCAAAAAATCGTTAAAATTCGTGACCCCGTCCTCATCCAAGTCCGTGCGAGGGTCATAGCTCTCATCCTCGGGATCCGCATTAAAATTATTGACAAGGTGCAAAAAATCGGTAAACGTCACCTCGCCATCGCCATCAAAATCCGATGCCATAGGACCGTTAGCCACCCAAAACACCTTCGTTTCAGCCCGCAGTTCCTCTCCATTCAAGACCATAAGCATACACAGCACAGCGCAAAAGCGTAAATTCATCGGGATACGTCCTTTCTCAGTCGTCGGCAAAGCGGCCAGTCCCAACCACTCAACCCAACCAGCCCCTGTCCCCTTTGTGGCTTAGTGTCTTTGTGTGAGTAATTTACCACTCCCTATCTCGTTGTCTCTCAAAAATGGACAACAGTTCATAAAGCATAACCCCTGTAGCTACAGACACATTTAGAGACACTTTTGTTCCCAACATTGGAATATGCACAACGCCGTCGCACAAACACAGTGTCTCGGGACGCACGCCCATCACCTCATGGCCCAAAATCACAGCCACCGGCCAGCGATAGCAAAAATTTCGAAAATCGACACTATCTGGCGTTTGCTCTAATGCAACCACCTGCACACCTTGTGAGCGCAAACCGCCAATTACCTCTTCTGTATCCCGTTCATAATGCCAGGGCACGGCCTCTTCTGCGCCCAACGCCACGCGGCTGATCTCCTTGCGCGGGGGACACCCCGTAAACCCCGTCAAATAAACCCCCGATGCATTGATCCCGTCTGCCGAGCGAAAAATTGCGCCCACATTAAACAGTGAACGAACATTTTCCACAACGGCATAAATGGGATATCCATCGGGTTTAGAAAGCAAATTCATCAGATACAAAAACGCAAGAAGTAAAAACGCTCTCGCGTCTTACTTCTCGCGTCTCACCTCTCTACTCGGTTAGTTCAAACCAGAAACTCACCCATCTTGAAATTCTTCTAATCTATATATCCCGCTTCAGCAGGTGATTCCTGAGATTTTGCGGAACCATTAAAACGGCTACGCACGCGTTGAACGGCTTCTCCCAGGCGCGAGCGTGTATTCCGCCCCGCTTCCGTTCCCAAAAACAATCCCAGAATAGCGAGTCCGCCAAGAGCAAGACCAACAACGAGCCCTACCCAGAAAAAATCGCGATGCACTTCTTGTCGTCGCCACATAACACACTCCTTGGAAATATCTCCCGATTATTTAACTTACAAAACTTAAAATGCCCGTCTAATTTCAACCATACACGACGCGAAGTCAAGCGGAAATAGGCATTCAGCAACAGGCGAACTGGCTAAAACAATTTATAGCATAAAAAAAAATAATTCCTATTTTAAGATATATGCCCAACAAATGGACACAAAAACTCGACCGTGCCATTGACGCTCAACGCAAAAAAATTGTACGCGTCCGCCGCGATCTGCACATGTATCCAGAACCCAGCGGTCGAGAAGTGGAAACCACGCGCTATCTCGTCAAATTATTACAACAGACCGGATGCCATGTACAGACGGGTCCCAGAGGTTGTGGCGTTATAGCCGACAATACATTGGAAAAAACGCGTATAGGCATGCGAGCCGATATCGACGCACTTCGCATACAAGATGCCAAAAACGTGCCCTATCGCAGCCGCGTACCAGGCGTAATGCACGCCTGTGGACACGATGGTCATACAGCCACCGTGCTCGGCGCTGTTCTGGGCCTTCTGGAATGCGACCAGATATTGCCGTGGCCTGTACACTGGCGCGCCATCTTTCAACCAGCTGAAGAAACCAACCGGGGTGCCAAAGACATGATCGCCTTTGGTGCCCTCAAAAACGTCTGCGGTCTGCTCAGCCTTCACCTCGATCCCTCGCGTCCAGCAGGCACCGTGGGCACGCGCAAGGGCGTACTCACAGCCAATTGTGCCGAAATAGAAATTTGCATCCAGGGCCGGGGCGGCCATGCCGCTCGCCCCCGGGAAACGCGAGACCCCATCGTCGCTGCCGCTCAGGTCATCACTGCGCTCTATCAATCATTGCCTCGCAATGTAGATACCTACGACCCGATAGTCATATCAATTGGGCATATCTCTGCAGGCGAAAATCCCAACGTCATACCTGGCCAGGCTCTGCTTCGCGGCACCCTGCGCACCCTCAGTGGCAGTTCTCAAGCCCAGGCCATGGACCACATCCTCAAAATTGCCAATGGCATAGCCAATCTCACCGACACGCAAATTGATGTTCGTTTTCTCACCGGTCCCTCATCGGTCAATAACGACCCCATGCTCACCAAACTGATCCGCCAAAATGCCATCGATCTATTGGGTCAAACACACGTACAGACCATTGCCAAACCGAGCATGGGGGGAGAAGACTTTGCCAATTATCTCGACCATGTGCCCGGCAGCTTGTTTCGCCTGGGATGCATGCCCGCCCGGGGAAGTGCTCCGCCCTTACATGCACCCGACTTCGACATCGATGAACGCGCCCTGATCATAGGCGCCAAAATACTCGCGCGCAGCGTCGTCAACTATTTCGATCCATCGCGAAAAAAGAATGGAGATAGCCATGACCCGACTTGAATTTAACCCCAGCACTCAACCCACCCTCGGCGTGGAAATAGAACTGGCTCTGGTCGATGCCGACACCATGGCTTTATGCAGCAAAAATGCCGCGATCCTCAACCGCATACCCGGCGAATATGCCGATAAAATCAAGCCCGAATTGATGCAGTGCTATGTCGAAATCAACACCGATATATGTGAAAGTGTCAGCCATGTAGAAGCCGACCTCAAGCCCAAACTCCAGACGCTATCCAGCGTAGCGGCCGCCGAGAATGTCCAGCTCTACTGGTCGGGCACACACCCATTTTCCACCTGGCGCGAACAAAAAATCACACCCAATGACCGATACATGGGCCTCGTCAACCTTCTCCAGGACACCGCCCGACAACTGGTCACATTTGGCCTCCACGTACACGTGGGCGTCAACAGCGGCGACAAAGCCATAATGATCTGCGACCGAATACTGCGCTATTTGCCCGTCTTGCTGGCGCTTTCTTGCAACAGCCCATTCTGGGAGGGGCGAGTCACGGGCTTGCACTCGTGGCGATCAAAAGTAATGGAGGGCCTCCCCACTGCTGGGCTGCCCCCCTTAATGCGCAACTGGAGCGAATACGTCTGGTTGATCAACCACCTCATCGACACAGGCTATATCGAATCCATCCGCGAAATCTGGTGGGACGTGCGCCCCCACCACGCATTTGGCACCGTTGAAGTCCGCATTTGCGACATTCCCGGCACTCTCCAAGACACATTGGGATTGGTCGCACTCATACAGTGTTTAATTTGCAACCTGTCCGACGAAATCGACCGGGGAATCTATCAACACGACAGCCACCCCATGCTCATCCGTCAAAACAAATGGCACGCCTCGCGATACGGCATCGCCGCACAACTGGTCGATTCCACCTCTCACGACCTCAAATCCGTCCCCCAAATAACCGGGGAACTCGTCGAAAAGCTGCTCCCCATGGCCGAACAGCTCAATTGCGTATCCTATCTCAAACACGTCCTCGACATGGCTCACCAACCCACCTGGGCGCAACGACAGATGGACCTCCTCGCCCTCACTGGTGACCCCGCCGAAGTCGTCCGCCGCCTGATTAACGACTCGTCACATTAAAACCCTCAGTAATCCATCTCGTCCCGATCCCAGCAGCCAAAACAAACCACCTCAATAGCGTCTTCAGACACACTGCGAAAATCACCGTATTCACGGCACTTCGGTGCCCTCGCCGAGAATAGCAAGGTATTGATCATAGCCGAAAAGTCGATTTCGCTTTTTGTTTGTCAATTCGCGCGCCACGCCGAGTTTTTCGAGTATCTGCATCCCAGCGGTAGCCGCAGGAAACGAAAGTTCCGCGCGATTGGCAAGCTCTTGCAGTGATGCTATCGGGCGTTCCTGCAATACCTTGTGAACGCGCAATGCCGAACCCGCCGCACGGCCTGTCTGTTGTAATCTCGCCTGATCTTCCTGGAACAGGGATAACAATCGCTGCGCGGTCTGAACAGCCCCCTCTGCGGTCTGAGTCACGCCCTCGAGAAAGAACAATAGCCACGCTTCCCAGTCGCCGTTTTGCCGCACATCATTCAGGAGCACGTAATAATCCTCTCGATATTGTTTGAAATAGAGGCTCAAATACAGTAATGGCTCGCGCAGTACCCCGTCGTTATACAACATGAACGTGATCAGCAGGCGACCGGCCCTTCCATTGCCGTCGAGAAAAGGGTGGATAGTCTCGAATTGGACATGAGCGAGTCCTGCCCGCAGGAGCGCTGACACCCCTGAGTCCTGTGTATGGATAAAACGCTCCAAATCCGACATACAATCGGGAACGGCGTGTGCTGGCGGGGGTACGAAGCGCGCGGTTCCGGGACGACTACCGCCTATCCAGTTTTGCGAACGCCGAAACTCACCCGGTGCTTTGTCGCTGCCGCGTCCCCGTGAGAGTAACTCGGCATGGATTTCGCGGATAAGACGATTGCAAAGCGGGAATCCTTCGCGCATCCGGTGTAATCCGTGCTCCAGTGCCGCCACATAATTTGAGACCTCAATGACATCGTCAAGTGGCGTGCCTGGTAACTCTTTTAACTCGGACAATAAAAAATCCGATAGCGAAGACTGAGTACCCTCAATTTGAGAGGACAGCACTGCTTCCTTGCGGATATAGGTATAAAGAAAAAGGTGGGTGTCGGGCAGCAATACGGCAAGACTATCCAAACGCCCCAGTGCCAGCAACGCCTTCTCCAGAGGGTTTTGTAGAACCGCCAAATCCAGCGCGGGCCTGGGCGGCAGGCGAGCGGGCACAAAGGCGCGTACTGTCTCACCAACAATGGTCGTAGTTTCGTATCGTCCGGTCTCGCCGCGTTTCATAGAGAATCCTTGTTAAGCATAACTTAATAAGCCGCACACTTATTAAAACTTATGCATAAAATTTAAATTAGACCATATAAAAACGCAAGAAACGAGTGCCCAGAAACCTGTAGAGTGCCCCTGTGCTTTAGCCTGTTCCCCTCCTTGTTTTCAAATTTAAAAAGAAAAATAACGTTTATTAGCGTTTATACCGGTATTCGCTAATAACACAACAAGAACAGGTGAATAAGAAAAGCATCATCTTTAGACAAATGTACATCCATTCGTGTGGTCCCGCCTCTCTATTACGGCTTCTTCTTAAGCTAATTGCCAACAGACTGCAGAAACTTCACAACTTCTGCGGCTTCCTTGCCTCCCTTTTTAGCATGGATCATCAGCGCAATTCCATGTGGTCCCTTTTCATTTACAACCGCTGGATTGTCGTTCACCACCGCCTGTACGATTTCGAGCTTACCCAGCATGGCCGCCGCAAACAAATCGATACGCGCGCCCTTATTCAGCAAAAACTCGGCAATGTCCTTGCGACCCATGTGTGCTGCCGCGCCCAGTCCTGTTTCCCAGTCACCGCCTCCCCAGTCCCAGGAAGAATTGACGAGTGCCGGTTCTTTCTCAAGCAGCTTTTTTACACTGTCGAAGTCGCCGTGGGCATCTTGGACAAATTGGTTGACGAGTGCCGGATCAATAGCAGAATTATTCTGTGACATGTTTTCCTTCCCCTCTTGTCGCGGTGTAGTAAAATATTTTGACGATCTGAAAATTCGACAAATTGTAATAACATTTAACTGCGGATGCAACGAGAATGAAGAAGAATTTCAGAGCGTGCTGATTTCTGTCTTAAGAATAGACCTCGCACCTCGCCTTTATTGCAACTTCCACAAGCTCACATTTCCATTCACCGCACGCAATTGCACCAGTGTATCGCCACCGGAACCCAGAGTACCAGAAAGCCTATTTTGACGGCTACCCGTGGGACGCGAAATGTCAAAAGCAGATTGCGCTTGACCATTTACTGTACTCGCATCCAATTTTCCCGAAAAATCAGTCGGTAATGTCACATCAATTGAACCATTGGTCGTAGCGGCTGAGATAGGTGCAACACCACTATGCACAACCACGGCGACCCTCCCATTTGTGGTCTCAAATTGCGCCACATCGCGCAACTGAATCACAGATGCCCGAATATTCCCATTTGATGTCTTGATTTCAAGATACCCGGGATTGCCCCGAAATTGCACATTGCCATTTGTCGTTTTCACCTGCGTAACTGCTTCCACATCTCGAATCTCGATATTGCCATTTGATGTCCTGAGATTTATATCCAACCGAGCCGGGCACAAAATATCGTAACTCACTTCCACCTGAACATCTCTGGGAAAACGCGGATGCTCTTTGTAAACATGGACTGCGCTTCCCCTTCTTTTGACAAATACCTGTACATCTCGAGCATAGTCCTCTGCCTCTGACAGATTCAGTGCTCTGACAACCTTTCGAATCTGAACGCGCACAACACCATCGGTCGTTCCGGCCACGTCAATATTACCATTACTCGTCTGTGCAACAACTCGTTCAGCCCCAATTCCATCCACTATCCGCGTCAGATTTTCAGTATATCGCTCTCTGGAAGACAGCGTAGGGTTGGTATCGCTTATATCAATATCGATATGACACCCCGTTACCGTTATAAGAAGCATTACAAAAAGAGCCAAAACGCGACCAAACATTGCAATTCTCCCTCCATCCGTGCTATAATCTAAAAAGCCCGGCGAAACCTTACCCAAACCCGCCAATCAACCGGATCATTCGCGTCCAGTGGCCGGGCAAAAAATACGCGCAAATTATCTGTCTTTAATCCAAATCCCACGCTCGTTACAACCCGTGTTCCAACAAGCTCCTCATCTGGAAACCACGCCTTACCCGCATCAAAAAATACACCGATGCCAACATCATCTAAAGGCCAGTCATCCCTAAAATGAGCTTCGCCATCAACCCAATAAATCGCATTAAACAACACCATGCGATCTCCCTCATAAGCATTCAATCCATAACCTCTAAGCGAAGAAGGACCGCCGAGGCGATAGAGAAATTGGATGGGCACATATCCCCGTCCAGTACCTGCGCGAACGCGCAAATTTAATTGGGTCCCACGCCCCGCATACTGATAGCGGCGCACATCCAGGATATAGCGTTCAAAATCAAAATCGCCTCCCAAAATACCACCTGCTTTCTCTGCCTGTGCCATTAAACGCCACCCCTGTCGAGACCGTCGGCTCGCACGACTATCTAACTGTAGTGTACCCATTACACTGCGCATTTGCCCGGCCTCAATCTCGGGATTGGGTCGAAAATTCATTCGACTGCCCCATCGATCGCCAAATAGATTCCATGAAACGCTATTGGGCATCGACTCAAAAACATCTACACCCACCTGTCCTCGAACCTCTACCATGCGGTCAAAATCCCGAAAAATATAAGTACTGGCCCCCTCCCGACGATAATAGTCTCTAAAATCGCGCCGCAACAAAAAGGCAAAAATCGAATTTTCTATTTCATCAATACGCCAATTATCTTGCGTATTTGTCAACCCGTGCAATTCAAAACCCAGCGCAACCATGTTGTCCTTTGAGGCACCAGAAAAAGTAAAAAACTCTGCACCAGCCTGATAATCCCATTGATTACTCCCAAATCCATAACCCACTTCGCCATAGTGCGCCACCCCGCGCGAAGTGCGATATTTCAATGGCAAGCGCCAGCCAATAAAAACGCCATCCACGCGATTGTAACGCACCAAAAAATCTTCGTGATCAACGCGCCAAATATTCGAAAATGGAGCAATACGCGCCTTCCATGTCCTCAGGCGGTGGTGTGCTATCAGGGAGACAGGCGGTTTATATCCAGGCAATAAACGAGCAATGCGACCAAACGCCTCCACCTCTAATTCCCGACCAACATCTCCCATTTTATCAATTTGAACAACACCTACCACATTGACCAGCATCAAAGTGCCAGCCCTGCGATCATGGACCATTGCAAACAGACCAATAATATCATCCGCTTCCTTCTGTAAATATACCGACACGCGCTCGCGTTTCTTCCGTGATTGAACGGTTATCTCCCAACCCATCGCATCTAAATATCGCGCAATTTTATCCACACGCATTGCAATCTCATCAACCGGCAGAACATGCACGCGCACCAGCTTCAGATCTGATAAGGCCTCACCAACTTTTTCATTTTTACTCCTGACCTTTTCAGCGACCTGCTTCAACATCAACTGTCCAATAGACACATCCGCAGTGACATCCTGGGCCTCAAACACATCCAGTGATTCAACCTCCACATAACCCAAATGACTGGTGATATCTTCTTGTGCATTCGCAATTCCAAAAATGAAAAAACAAATGACAATCGCGCACAAAATCATTCGGCACATGTTCCCCTCCGATCAGAATAACAACAAACCCAACCCCACGTTGTACTCCATCCCACTATAATCCGTTTGCCCATCCAAAGGCACAGCAAAAGGCTCGACAAACCGGTTATAGCCTATGCGTCCACCCAAAACAAAAAACTTCATAAACGGCACATCCAGTCCACCACCCCAATACAATCCATTCACTTCATCGACATTCTCATCCAATACTTTACCCGTGTACCGACCAACGCCTCCTTCGGCATAAGGGCGCAGAGGTGAACGCCACATATTCAAAGGCATATAAATACGCAGACTGACCAGTTCCGATGACACGCCTGTTTTTGTATCATCAGCAAACGAAAATCTCGAACGAGAATAATTGATCGAAACATGTTCTGTGGGCCAGAATCCAAAAATCCAGGCTCTGCTATCATCTCCCAGTTGCCAGGCACCCCTGCTGCGTTCAAGACGCCATCTGCCGGATAGCTTGTGTGGATAGCGATGTCGGACAGATCTTCCGGTTTCAGGCTTTTCTCCCCGGCTCGTGGTTTTCTCGCGTACTTGAGATCGAAAATGCCGATCCTCAAGCAAAAACCGCTCCCCCTTTTTTAACGCGACCTTTGAATGCAACAATTGCGTTCGCTGTTCAAAATGGATGTCATAAACCTCGGGTTCTAATCCCAACTCGAGCGTTTGCCCGGCGGACTTGTCCAACTCTGCCACCAGTTGCTCCTGCGAATTGCGCACAAAAAATCGACCATTCAACTCATCCGACAGAATCAAACTCGCCGATGTCTCTCGCACATCGGTCATCACCACATCGCCCGTACCCGTCATCTTAATATCATAAGCCGGATGCTGTGCTCCTCCCTGCGTTTTTTCCGTTCGCTTCAGCGTATTGCGAAATGCAAACGCATACGCTTCGCTGAGTGTCACCTTGCCATCACCAGTCACATCTGCTGCACCCCGCAAGCCCGACACCAGATAATGCGTGAAAAACGATCCGCGAATGCGATCCGATTCTTGTGCAGCCTCATCTTCTGAACTCGAAGTCAAAAACGCATACCCCCGCATATCCGACGACGTATCGACCATAAAAGCTTTTTGCCTTTGCCCGCCTTTCAGGCGCGTAATAGCACCCGAAGCACACGCATCGAGCACAGTAATATGCACATCCGCCTGAACGCTATTCATTGCATCGCGCAAAGCGCGATAAGTCAACCGACCTTCTCCCAACAGCAACCCATTTTCATCTGCATGCCCCGAATAATACAGGACAACTTCGATGCGGCTCGACGATTGGGATGCTTTTATAACGCGGGTTTGCAAATCCATCAAAACCCGTTTAAAATTTTCCAAACTCGGCTCGGCCAATAAAAATCGATCCTCAGATTTAACCCCACCCATCATCTCTAAAACACGAGCAAAATGTTTTGCATCCGATACGGCATAACGCAAAGGCGTGCGTTTCGCCCCACCAAAATTTGCGCCAGCCGCCAACACAAAACGCCGCACAACTTGCGTTGCCTCAATTCCCTGAGCACATAATAGCAGTCCAATCCCCAACAACATTATCCATTGACGCAACATCACTCGACTCCCTTGTAAAGCGTAATGGCAAATTGCTCAAACTCTCTTCCCACCTGCAATGAATCGGGACCGCCCTTTGCCGCTTGTGTCACATCGCGCACGTCAAAAGACGTATCTGCTGTCAAAAAATAAAACCTTTCCCACTCTGGGGCATCATCCAGTTCGTAAGAATAATCCAGAGGCACGGGATCGCCCTGTATCAAACGCACGGCTCGTGTCCCCGATGCAGGCAAATGTCGCGTCACAGTACTGCGCCCATCCACAGACACAATCGCCCCGAAAGGCTTGCCTGCTGCGCGATAAAAAATCTGAATCAAATCACCCGCATAAGCCACACTGCTATCCGCCAATTGTTCAACCTCAGACGCCCTTTTTCGATACAATAACAAATCCGGCTTTACGCCTTTTAGGCGAATGCCATCCATCCCTTTCCGATCCCAGGTCGGCGGCGCTTCAGGCCCAGGCAAATAGATCGAAAAAACAACGGCGAGCAACACCACTGCGGCCAATGCAAAACGCGGATTGAACCGCAATATACTCGACGGCCCTCGCCTCTCTGACCGACGCGCAACCTGCCGCGCCATCCAATCAGTCGGATAGGATGCGTGAATTTCCCGATCTGACTCCTCCAATGCCTCCAGGCGCGCGCTCAAATTCGGATCCTCGTCCAGCGCCCGTTGAACAGCTCTCATTTCTTCTTCCGGCAGTTCATTCAGCCGAAAACGCTCCAGCTTCCAATCACCGCGTCGTCTCCTCATAGCTCCTCCAACTCCTCCAGCGATTCTCGCAACCCCCGCAACCGCTTTCGCACCCCGGACACCGACATCCCCACCTCTCGAGCGACTTCCGCCAATGTGAAACCATCCACAAAATGCAAAACCGCAATTGTTCGCGTCGAATCTCTGTGCCGGGCAAAAAGCCTATCGAGCATCGCCCGAGCATCCAACCGCGCTTCCAGATCTTCTATCCCCGCAATATGCACCAACACTTCATCGCCCGGCAGATCGAGCCGCTGATCGCGAATGCGATTTAAACACACATTGGTCGCAATGCGATACAGCAAACTCGACGGATAGGTCGCCTTCAGACGATCCCGGCGTTGCAATACCCGCACAAAAACATCTTGCATGGCATCCATGGCGCGATCTTCATCCCGCAACAACCGCCGACAGCGACGCAACACCATAGGACCGTATCTTTGATATAACAATTCGACATTCATAAACAACCCATCGCTTTATCTTTTAACACATCACACAGGCCAAAATGTTACTTTTTTTGAGCAGACACAAGATCGGGATAAATTTAAACGCCTGCCTGAAAAGGAAAATTTGGTTGCTTATTTTCTCTATCCTTTATAGATTATCTGTTCTGTCTAACAACCCCCGTCCCTCAAAAACAATTCCACAGGTTACAAACTATGAGCACCCCCGAAACAACACGCGAAACCACTGGCGATGCACCATCTCAAGCCCCTTCAGATGACGCGCCCACTGTTGAAGAACTCGACAAAAAATACGCTGAAGACACACCTGATACCGAATTTGCCGCACTGCTCGAAGAAAGCGACAAGCAGAGTTATCGCGAGGTCTCTACTGGCGATAAAGTCACCGGAACCATCCGCGAAATCGGCGACGCCACAGCATTTATCGACTTTGGCGGACGCAGTGAAGGATCAATAGACATTCAAGAACTGCGCGACGAATCGGGCGAATTGAAATACAAGACTGGCGATACCATCGAAACCTTTGTCGCCAGCACCGATGGCGAAATACGCCTGGCATTTTCGCTGCGCGTTTCCAGCCGTCAACTCCTGCGTCAAGCACATCAAAACGACATGCCCATCGCTGGTAAAGTCACCGGCTTCAATACCGGAGGCCTCGTGGTGAATATCGGTGGCCTTCGCGCATTTTGCCCCATGTCGCAAATCGACATGGGATATTGCGACGACCCGGCTTCGTATGCGGGCCAAACCCACAACTTCAAAATTGTTGAACTGCGGGGACGCAACAATGTGGTTGTTTCACGCCGCGCTTATCTGGAAGAAGAAAACCGCAAAAAAGCCGACGAGATGCGCCAAAAACTCTCAGAAGGTGAGGAAAGAACGGGAACCATTACACGCATAGAACGCTTCGGCTCTTTTGTTGACTTAGGGGGTGTTGAGGGCCTGGTACACGTCTCGGAAATCAGCCACACCCGCGTAGATAACCCGCGCAGTGTCCTGAAAAAAGGCGAAGAAGTGCGCGTCAAAATAATCGGCCTCAAAAATCTGGGCAAAAAAAATGAGCGCATCTCGCTCTCCATCAAAGCACTGGAAAAAGATCCCTGGGACGCGGTAGCAGAGCGCTATCAATCGGGCAGCATCATCACCGGCAAAGTCGTTTCAATCCAAAATTTCGGTGCCTTTGTCGAAGTTGAACCCGGTATTGAGGGACTGATCCACATCTCGCAGTTCGTTTCGGGAAAACGCATCTCAAACCCCAGCGAAGTCGTTTCGGTCGGTCAGGAAGTCAAAACCTTGATCCGCGAAATCGATTTGAACAAAAAACGCATTTCACTCTCGATGCGCGCCGTTGAAGAACAAGATAGGCAAACGGCCGAAATTGAGGACATGGCCGCATTTAAGTCCAAACAAACGCAAGAGTCTCAAAGCGATAATGCCATGGCCGACGCCCTTCGCCGTGCGGGACTCGCCTGAGAGGCTGTTAAAATTCAGCGGTCAGTTTTGTACCATCACGTCTCGTTAGGTGATCAAAAACTGACCGTTTATTTTTTCTGTTAAAATGTCTAAAAACACCGACAACAACGCGCTCCTGAAGGATGTCCAATTTCAAACCCTGCGCGGGTCTGGCCCCGGCGGACAACATCGCAACAAAGTTGAAACCGCCGTACGCGCGACCCACATACCCACGGGTATAACAGTCATCGCCACAGAACACCGCTCACAACACCGCAACAAACAACTCGCCCTCGAGCGTTTGCAAAACCGCCTGAACGAACGCAACAAAAAGCGCAAACCGCGCATAAAAACCCGCCCCAACCGATCTTCGATCGAGAAACGCCTCGAACAAAAACGCCAGCGTGCAGAACAAAAACGCCAGCGACAACGCGTGGTCAACAGTTAGCCCCCAAAGTGATCATACCCCAACGGCTCCAATAGCACGCGCTTTCCATCCTCATCTTCTATCATCACACCACCATCGCCAGCCACAATCTCGCCAATGCGACAAATCGGATACTGTTTTGCCAGTGCTTCGACCTTATGGACCTGTGTGTGAGACACGGAAAATAGCAACTCGAAATCTTCTCCTCCAGTGAGAGCAAGATCCAATTTTTCTTTACCGCGTACTTCACAAAATTTTATAAACGCCCGCGACATGGGAATCGTCGCTGCCCGAATCACAGCCGCCACACCACTTTGCCGGCAAACATGGCTCAAATCCGAAGCCAATCCATCCGACACATCAATCATCGCTGTCACCGCACCTGTCTCCGCCAATGCCTGCCCCAAATCCAACCGCGGCTCGGGTCTATAATGCCTTTGTAACAACGCGGTTCGCACCTTGCCCGGCAGATCGACATCGCCCAATACCACCTCCAGGCCACCCGCAGCATCGCCCAACGTCCCCGATACATAGACCGCATCACCCACCTGTGCGCCAGACCGATAACACACCTGATCTCGCGCCATCTCACCCGTAAGCGTCAAACTCAGAACCAGCGCACCAGACGTGCGCGTTGTATCACCCCCTACAACAGCCACATCAAACCGATCTGCACAGGCAAAAAGCCCGTTGTAAATTCGCTCCACATAACCCACATCACAATCACCCGACGCACTAACCGCCACAACCGCATCCATCGGTATTCCACCCATAGCAGCCACATCGGACAAACTCGCAGCCAGTAATTTGTACCCCACACCTTCTGGCGGTGCCTGCGGCACAAAGTGTATGCCCTCAACCATCGCATCAACCGTCACCAATCGCACGCGCTCCTGCCCGGTAGCCATAACAGCGCAATCATCTCCAATCCCACACAGAACCCGACTGCGCTGTGCGTGCGCGGCAATGCGATCAATAAAACCGAACTCCCCTATATCCTTAAACCGATCCATCTCACGCCTTCCTTCTCGCCCATGCCACAACATCGCGATACGCCACATCGCCTCCAAAAATATCCAGTGCACTGCCAATAGTCAGATCTACCCGCCCCTGGCCCAGCGCATTGACGCGGTGCAAATCCGATAGCCCTCGCACCCCACCTGCATAAGTTACCGGCACGGGTGACCACTTGCCCAATATTTCCACCAGAGGTTCTTCTACACCTGCGCGTTTGCCCTCTACATCAACCCCGTGTACCAAAAACTCAGCACAATAATCGGCCAACGCACTCAAAGTCTCCTCGCCCACTGTCACATCCGTAAATCTTTGCCAGCGATCCGTTACAACCACATAATCATCACCGCGCTTTCGACAACTCAAATCCAGAACCAGACGCTCTCTACCCACAGCCTGTATCATCTCATCCAATCGCCTCATATCAATTTGCCCATCGCGAAAAACATAAGACGTCACAATCACATGGCTTGCACCTGCGTGCAAAAAATTTTCCGCATTGTGCGGCGTGATACCCCCGCCCATGTGCAACCCTCCGGGAAATGCCTCCAGAGCCTCCAACGCCGCCGCTTCATTGCCCGGCCCAAGTGCAATTACATGGCCGCCCCAAAATCCGTCCTCGCGATACAGCCGTGCATAATCCGCAGGAGAGCGTTCGGTCTCAAAATTCGTCACCGTGTGCTGGGCATCCCCATCGCGCAACGTGCCCCCCACGATTTGTACAACCCGACCATCTTTCAAATCAATACACGGTCTGAATTTCATGTGATCTACCACCTGTTTATTTTAATAATGGGGTTGCTAACATAGCATATATTATTTTATTTTTGTATCAACAGCAACCTCAATCATCCCAGGAGAATCCATGCAAGATCCCCGACTTGAAAAACTCGCCGATGTCTTAATTCGCCATTCCACAAAATTACAAGCGGGCGAAACCGTCCTCATCCAGGGCTACGACATGCCCGAAGACATGATCATTGCACTCATTCGCAAAGTGCGCGAAGTTGGCGGTATTCCCCTAATATCCATAAAAAATAACCGCATCCAACGCGAACTCATCCATGCAGGCGATATCGCCACCATGCAACAAGCAGGCGATTATGAAGCCTTCCGAATGAAGCGCGTACAGGCCTATATCGGTCTGCGCGGCAGCCGCAACATCTCAGAATTATCAGACGTATCCAGCACTGCGATGGATATATACGAAAAACACTGGCTCAAACCCGTGCATTTTGCCATCCGCGTACCGCACACCAAATGGGTGGTCTTGCGATGGCCCACGCCTTCTATGGCGCAACAGGCGCAACAAAGTACTGAAGCTTTTGAAGATTTTTATTTCGACGTCTGCACGCTCGACTATGGCAAAATGGCCGAAGCGGTTACACCCCTTAAAAAACGCATGGAACAAACTGACCGCGTGCGCATCACAGGAGTCGATACCGATCTATCCTTTAGCATCAAAAACATACCGGTCAGACCCTGTACGGGACTTCGCAACATCCCCGATGGCGAGTGTTTCACCGCACCGGTTAAATACTCCGTAAACGGTCACATCCATTTCAACGTCCCCACCATCTATCGCGGTACGACATTTTCAGATATCAAACTGACCTTTCAAGCGGGCAAAATCATCGACGCGACCTCGAATAATACTGCCAAACTCAACGATATTCTCAACACCGATAAAGGCGCGCGTTATATCGGTGAATTTGCCATCGCATTCAACCCCTACATCACATCGCCTATGCTCGATATTCTCTTCGACGAAAAAATATCGGGATCATTCCACTTTACACCCGGAAACGCCTATCCCGATGACGCCGACAACGGCAACCGCTCTGCCGTACACTGGGACATGGTCTTTATCCAAACCCCCGAATACGGCGGTGGAGAGATCTACTTCGACGACGAATGCATACGCAAAGACGGGCGTTTTGTCGTAGAGGACCTCAAAGGGCTAAACCCCGAAAACCTCAAATAAAATAGCGTTCACCACTACCCATGACAAAAATCGAACACCCCATGCAAACCCTGACCCTCTCCATCAAAGGCATGAGTTGCGCTGCATGTGTGGCACGGGTTGAAGATGCCCTCAAAACCATTTCCGGCGTCGCAGATGCCCAGGTCAACTTTGCCACCCATCAGGCCACGGTCCACCACAAAGCCGTCCTTATAGACACACTCGTGAATACCGTCTCCAATGCCGGTTACGAAGCCTCCCCTCACATTTCCGAAGACGCCGAACAAATCGAACGCACAATCGAATATCGCAAATTGCGTTACCTATTCACAGTCGCCGCGATCCTCTCCGCACTCATCATGACAACTGGCATGACCCGCACTCTGTGGGGCGCAAACATCCCCTCCCATCACATTCACATATTGCTCTTTGCATTGGCCACACCGGTACAATTCTTCTGTGGTTGGCGCTTTCTCAAAGGGGCATGGGCTGCACTGCGCCATCGCACAGCCGACATGAACAGCCTGATAGCTGCGGGAACCCTCGCTGCTTACTTTTACAGCACCGCGGTAACCTTTGCCCCACTCGGCACGCAGAACATCCAGACCTACTTCGACACCTCTGCCATGATCATTACACTCGTCCTGCTCGGTCGTCTGCTCGAAACGCGCGCCAGGGGCCAAACATCCTCCGCCATCCGAAAACTCCTCGACCTGCGCCCCAAAACCGCCCATGTCGTTCGCAACGGTGGGGATGTTGAAACACCCATTGAACACATCCAGGTCGGCGATTGCATTCGCGTTCGGCCCGGTGAAAACATCCCGGTTGATGGCCTCATACAAAACGGGCAATCCACAATTGACGAATCCATGCTCACGGGCGAATCCCTACCCGTTGACAAACAACAAGGCGACAAAGTCACAGGCGGCACGCGCAACACAACCGGCAGTTTTATCTTCCAGGCAACACAGATCGGCGCCGATACAGTCTTGTCTCAAATCATTGACCTCGTGCGCCAGGCACAGGGATCCAGAGCACCCATACAAAACCTCGCCGACCGCGTCGCTCGCATCTTTGTCCCAATAATCTTCGCCATCGCCCTGCTGACCTGTGCCCTGTGGTGGATTTTGGGATCTGGGATCGAAACCGCCCTCATCAACGCCGTGGTCGTCCTCATCATCGCCTGCCCCTGTGCGATGGGATTGGCTACCCCCACTGCCATCGCGGTCGGCACAGGCCGGGGAGCGCAACTCGGCATCCTCATAAAAGGAGGCGATGTGCTCGAAAATGCACACCGCCTCAATGCCATTGTCCTGGACAAAACAGGCACGCTAACAGAGGGCAAACCCACTGTCACCGATATTATCCCCGCAGAAAATTATCACCGCGATCACATACTCAAACTCGCAGCCTCTGCAGAAAAAGGATCGGAACACCCCCTCGGCGAAGCCATTGTTCGCGCCGCACAAGAAGCCAACCTCTCCCTGCATTCAACCACAGATTTTGAAGCCATACCCGGCGTTGGCATTGCCGCTACAATTGACGGACAACGCGTCGCAATCGGCACCCCACGCGCCATATCTGACCGCGCAAAATATCCAGTTGAAAAACTCGAAGCCGAGGGCAAAACCGCCGTATTCGTCACCATTAATGACCAACCCGCGGGTCTCATCGCCATTTCAGACAATTTGAAAGCCGACGCCGCGCAAGCAGTTCGTGACCTCCAGCATCTGAGCCTTGAAGTCTCCCTCGTGACAGGCGACAATGCGCGCACGGCCAAAGCCATTGGGCAACAGCTCAGCATCGATCAGGTCTTTGCCGAAGTTCTGCCCCAGGACAAAGCTCACAAAATCGCGCAACTCCAGAAAAAAGATATAAACGTGGGCATGGTTGGCGACGGCATAAACGACGCACCCGCACTCGCCCAAGCCAACGTCGGCATCGCCCTGAGTTCGGGCACGGACATTGCCATAGAAAGTGCGGGCATGATCCTCATGTCGGGCAACCTGTCGGCCATAGCCACATCTATTCGGCTATCGCGGCAGACCATGCGCGTCATTCGCCAAAATCTCTTCTGGGCATTTGCCTACAACACCCTGCTCATTCCCGTTGCGGCGCTGGGCTTGCTCAATCCTCTGGGCGGTCCCATGCTCGCCGCAGCTGCTATGGCCCTCTCTTCTGTCTCCGTTGTCACCAATGCCCTGCGCTTAAAGCGATTTTGCCCGTAATATCCTAATACCCCTTCGCGTAATTTAATATACCGCGAAAAATGCGACCCGCATCGAAGTCTCGCATCTTGTGAGACCGCAACGCCCAGGCTTCGCCCTTATCGTGTACATTGCGTATCTCCACCAGAATTTCTGCCTGCGCCAGATTGCCCCGCAACACCGCCAGATTGCGCCCACCAATTTGTGCGGGCACATCTGGCAGATCGAGTGCCCTTTCCATAATCCGCGCAAATGACCGGGACCGAGAATCGATCTTCCCGCGCCTGCTCCAATAAATCACCAGCGGACCCTTTGGACGATTGGGCGTGTTATCTGCATGCAACGATATAAACAGAGTCTTCCCCCGCCTTGCAAAGAAACGGTTGGCTATTTTTACTCTTTGCACAATATTGTCAAGCCCCGGACGCACTGAAAAACTATTTCTTCTATTGGCACTTGCGTCGTTATAGACTTCGTTTTGCTCGTGTACAAACGTCCTCGCAGGCGGATTATTTTCCCGAATGAGATGATTTGGACTAATCACCGTCATCTCCACCTCGGCACCTGCAAGCCTCAGTTTTTGGTACAAACGCAACGCAATATCATAGACAAATTCGTCTTCAACCACATAAACCGAACGATTATTGCCATCTAAATTGGAAACAATAGCACCCGGATCGCGTCCACCGTGCCCCGGATCGAGCACAATGCGCCAGCCTTTTAAAGGCTGTGACCTGCTATCTCGACGCATATCAGAACTAATACTTGCATTGAACACACCCATCAAATTTCGGGCACTCCTGTAATCTTCAATCGGCTTTCTGGGGGGCACTTCCCGATATCCCCGGCTGCGTTGCACAGCGGCTTTGGGACGATAAAAATAATACGGACCATTATCCACAGTGATCTTCTTTAACCGGGTCCGTATCTTTAACCTCTGCCCCACATAAATGCGATCCGACCGGATGCCATTGCTCCGCTTCAGTTCGGTCAGGCTCATAGAATATTGCGCGGCGATTTTAGAAAGCGAATCTCCCCTTCTCACCACATAGTCCATTTCCACATAGTCGGGAGATGGACGGAAGCGAGACGGTTGCACTGTGCGAGACGGTAGCACTGCAGAAACGCGTGTGCGAAGCCTTTGTCCGGGATAAATATTATTCGACCTCAAACCATTGATACGCTTCAATTCCGTCACACTCATAGAAAACCGCGCGGCGATTTTAGAAAGCGAATCTCCCCTTCTCACCACGTATTCTACCCTACTGGTGGAGCGCGTGGGAAGCCTTTGTGAGCGAATGAACAGTCTTTGTCCCGGGTAAATGTGATGCGACTTTAACCCATTGCTCCGCTTGAGTTCGGTCACACTCATGGAAAACTGATCGGCAATTTCCCACAGAGAATCCCCTCTTTGCACCACATAAGTCTCTGTTAAAGCAGGCGCATGTGCCGCACACGACAAAAGGAAGCAGGCCAATAAAGACACTCGGATATATCGAAGCATAAAAAACTCAGTATATAGAGTGAAAAAGTGATGACATTTGAAACCGACTTGCGAAAAACCGATAGATAATAGACCTTTTAGAAAAAAAAGACAAGATATGACTCTCTAAAAATGGTAAATTTGGTCTCTTTCGCCAGCACACATGGCAATTTTCACCAACTCTATCGACCTATCCCATTTTTCAAAAATATCTATGTATATAAAAAACAACATTTAATATCACATCGCACTCCTGGCATGGATTTTGCATAAAAAGAGTGCGACGACAAAAAACATCATAATCTCATAAATGCAGCACCTTGTGAAAGGAGAAGATCATGGCACGCGGAATTTTTTACAGAATGGCCGACATCGTCAAAGCCAACGTCAACGACCTGATTACCCGCGCAGAAGACCCGGAAAAAATGATCCGCCAGATGATTCTGGAAATGGAAGAAGCCGTCAACAAAGCCACAGCCTCGGTCGGCACGGCTGTCGCCAATGAAAAACGTCTGGAAAGACAATATCTCGAAAAACAAGATCAAATCGAAGCATGGCAAAAAAAAGCTGAAATGGCCGTTGAAGCCGGCGAAGACGACCTTGCCCGCCGCGCCCTCGAGCGCAAAGCTGCAAATCAGGAAGCCACGCACGACCTCGAAGTAGCCCTCGAAGAAAGCCGTAAAACCTCGTCCCAACTCAAACAGCAACTCACCCAACTCAAAGCCAAACTCGACGAAGCCCGTACCCGCCAGGGCACCCTGATTGCCCGACGTCGTGCGGCCGAAGCCCGCAGGCAAATCGCCAGAGGCCTCTCGGGAGTGGGTGAAGACGCTTTTTCGAGCTTTGAACGATTCCGCCAGCGCATTGAGTCCGAAGAAGCAGAAGCAGAAGCCCATCAAGAAATGGCGAGTGCCGATCCCTCTCTGGAAGAAGAATTTTCCAAACTCGAGCGCAAAAGCACAGTAGAAGACGAACTCAGTGCACTGAAAAAGAAAATGGGACAAAAAGATGCGTGACCTGGAAAAACTCGCCGATGAAATCGCCAGCAAAATTGACCGCGCGGTCAACGATGCGGAGCGAAAAATAAAAAAGAAATGGAAGGGAAACTGGGAGGCGCGCGTTCACAGCGCGGGCAGTGATTTCCAAACCGCAACCCATTCATTCAAGCGCGTGCCCGACCGCCTCTCTGACCTCGCCACCGATGGGAGTTGTGCCATGCGTTACCTCTTCGCTTATGGCTTAATAGGAATGGCTGCACTTATGGGATTTTGCGGCCTCCTGCTCGTACTCATTACATTGATAGAACATCTCCTCTGGACCAATAGCACAACCTCATTCATGCACGAAAAACTCAGTAGTGGCCTCGCCTTAATCGTATTCTCTCAACTCATATGGTGGGCAGGTCGCAGAGTCAAAAGATCGGGAGACGAAAAAGCACATGCCAAAAATCAGCATCGCATACTCCGTCTCGCCCGGGAAAAAGGGGGCAACCTCACCGTGACAGAAGCCGCCATGGACACCAGAATAACAGTTGAAAAAACCGAAGAAATCCTGCGAGAATTAACCATAAGTGGTCATGCGGAAATGCGAATCTCAGATTCGGGACTGGTCGTTTACCATTTTCCGGAAATCGAACGCTGGGATGAAAAATACCGCGCGAGACCCGTAGATGAACTCTAATGAATGTGGGAGGGAAAAATAATGTTTGAAATTGGAATCATGGTAGCGATAATCATTCTCGCATCAGCGGCATACAAATCCATCGAGCACCGCACCAGAGGATCCATCCCCAGCGATGCAGAAGAACGCATAAACGCAAGAATGGACGAACTCGACCGCAGGCTCACAGACATTCAGGACGTCATGATCACCATCGACGAAAAACTCAGCAGAAAATAAGGGAGGGCACCATGATTGATTTCTTTGTTGGCATATCAATGATCATCATTGTAGGAGCCATTGTATCAGCGACACACAAATTCATCGACCGCCGCACAAAAAGCTCCATCCCCAGCGAGGCGGAAAAACGCTTGAATGAGCGAATGAACGAACTCGAACGCAGGCTTACGGACATTCAGGACATCCTCATCACCATTGACGAAAAATTCGACCGATCGCCCATTTCTCGCTAACTTAAACGAACAGGGAGGGCACCATGCGTATCTTTCTTACACTCACGGTTGGTATCAGCTTGATTATTCTTGCAGGCGGTACAGTTGCCTTTATTCTCCATGACCCAACATTTGGAGGAGGTCTCATCTTGTTGGCAGCCTGGGGGGCTATAGCTTTCATTACTTTTTTCATCCTCGCAGACACATTCGACAGAGAAGACCAAAAAAGAAACAGATCGACCAAAAACAACAACCTGTCTGAAAAGCTGACAAAACGCGTGAAAGAACTCGAAAAACGCCTCATCGACCTTCAAGACATCGTCATCACCAACGACGACAAACTCGAGCGTCTCGAAAACAAATCGGTCGCTACACCATCTCCACCTCCGCAGACCATCTCGGAATGACGGACAACCTCACACCTCCTGAAAAAAGGACATCTCATGTTGGCAAAACTTATCGGCATCGTATTCATCGTCATTGGCGGCTATATTGGCTTTACAGTTCTCTTCCCACTCATCGGCTCTCTACTGGAATCAATCTTGCACCTGATCGGACTTCTCATCGCCGCTATATGTATTGGGATCGGTTATCGCTTGCTCAAAAGAGACTGACGGAAAAATCCGTCTTGTCACAAACAAAAGAATAGTAATAAACGAATTACCTTAACGAATGGAGAAAAAAGTGAAAACACAGGATCAAAACCTGATTCGCGCATCCCTCTCGGGCGACCGCCGGGCATTTGAAACGCTCTACCACAAATATCAAAGTCAGATCTACGGCACCCTCGCACAGCGCATCTCGGACCGCGACACCATTGACGACCTGATGCAAGACACATTTTTCCGCGCCTATCGCTCGCTCCACACATTCAAAGGCCAGGCAGCATTTTCGACCTGGCTCACGCAAATTGCCCTCAACGTCTATCGCTCGCACCTGCGCTCGCAGCAAGTCCGGCAAAACTGGGTCTATCAAACCGAAGACCCCGAAGTCGTACACAACGTCATCCGCGACCTCATACCCGGCGCGCTACCAGACCAAATAGTCGAAAAACGCGAACGCATACAATTGGTCCACAAAAGCATACAAAACTTGCCCGAACGCTATCGCAAAGCCATGTGGCTGCGCTACGTCATGGACTGGTCCTACGAAGAAATCACACAGGCGCTTCGCGTTCCACTCGGAACCGTAAAAACCTGGCTGTGCCGCGCTCGTCGCCAGCTCAAAAGCGAATTTCGCAAACTCGGTTTACAGCCCGGATGACCGGATGCGAAATAACCCTTGCTTTTCGCCCTTTGCATAGACAAATTTAGGAATAACAGGTTCCTACACCCAAAGTAGTTATAGAACGCGCAAGATTTCTGGAGGTTAATATGCAGGCATGGTGGTCAGAACTCGCGCCTCTCACTCAGGCATTCTATGGCTGTGCCGTCTTCTTCACCCTATTGTTTCTCTGGCAATTTATCACAACACTCATGGGCCTGGGCGATTCCGCAGACGTCATGGACCATGACAGCTTCAATGCCAACGATGCGGGGCCAGATGTCGATAATAGTCCTTATGATCACGGTACCGCCACCTTTCAACTGCTCTCGCTGCGTTCCGTGATTGCCTTTGGCATGCTCTTTGGCTGGGCTGGTGCACTCTACCTCGACCTGGGCCTCTCAGTCGAAGAGTCGGTTCTTCGCGGCCTCATATGGGGCGGCGCAGGGATGGTCCTGGTTGCGTATTTCTTTTACAAAGTGCAACAACTCTCCGAATCGCATAACCGAAACCTATCGTCCTGCATCGGCAATGAAGGCGAAGTCTATATCGACATCCCCGAAAATGGAGCGGGTCAAATCCGCGTGATGGAAAGCGGGGCTGTCAACTACATCTCTGCGCGCAGCAAAGACGGGCAACCCATCCAGAACAAAACGCCGGTCCGCGTACTGCGAACACTCGACATAACCACCGTTGAAGTCGAACCCATTTAATCCCGAACTTAAAGGAGACTCCATGCCCACCGAATTCATTCTCACCGTACTCCTATCAGCCGTTGTATTATTGCTGTTCCTCACATTCATCTCGCGTTACAAACGCTGTCCATCCAACAAAATTCTCGTCATCTACGGCAAAACAGGGGGTGGCACAGCTGCAAAATGTGTACACGGTGGTGCAGCTTTTGTCCTGCCCCTATTGCAGGACTACGAGTACCTCGACCTCGAACCCTTTGTCGTCCCCATCGACCTGGACAACGCGCTATCACAAGAAAACATCCGCGTATCTGTGCCCACCACAGTCACAGCAGCTATCTCCAATCAGCCCGGCGTTATGCAAAACGCGGCCATCCGCCTCCTGGGCCTGTCCCGCGATCAAATTCAGAGCCAGGCACAGGACATCATCCTCGGCCAGATGCGCGCGGTCATTGCAACCATGCAAATCGAAGAAATCAATCAGGACCGACAGGCATTCATGACCAAAGTAAATGACGCCGTCTCCACTGAAATGGAAAAAATTGGTCTGGCAGTTATCAACGTCAACATCAAAGACCTCGACGACGAAAGCGGCTACATCAAAGCCATCGGCCAAAAAGCAGCCGCTGAAGCCGTGAATCAGGCATCTATCGACGTGGCCGAACAAGAACGACACGGACAGGTCGGCGTGGCCGAACGCGCACGCGATCGGCGTCGGGATGTCGCCGCAGCTGATTCAGAGGCCGAAGTTGGCGAAGCCGAAGCTGCGCGAAACAGACGACGACAGGTCGCAGCACTCGAATCAGAAGCAGAAATCGGTGAATCAGAAGCCGCGAGAGACAGACGACGACAGGTCGCAGCACTCGAATCAGAAGCAGAAATTGGCGAAGCACAGGCCGGGCGGGACAAACGTCAGAATGTCGCGGCTCTCGAAGCAGAAGCCGTACAATCAGAAACAGAAGCAGAAGCAAAAACAGCGGGCTATCGCGCGGGACAACGCGTTGCAGAAGAAGAAGCGCGTAGAAAATCAGAAGAAGCGACCAAAGCCACTGACGGCGCCATTCGCGTCGCGCAGGAAACCGCTGAAAAAGCAGCCGAAGAAGCCCGAGCACTGCGCGAAGAAGCGCGCCTGCGTGCAGAAATCGTCGTTCAGGCAGAAGCCGAAAAACAACGCCAGGTCGTTCAGGCAGAAGCCGAAAAAGAACAGCGACGGCTTATTGCCGAAGGTGAAGCCGCTGCCATTCTCGCGCAAAAACAGGCTGAAGCCGAAGGGACTCAGGCCATTCTCAATGCCAAAGCCGAAGGATACAGACAACTCGTCGAAGCCTGTGGCAGCAACGACCAAGCAGCAGCGGCCTTCCTGATCATCGAACGCCTCACCGAAGTCGCCAATATTCAGGCAGAAGCCATTAGCAACTTACCCATCGACAAAGTAATGGTCTGGGACAGCGGCAATGGCGAGAGTGGCATGTCCAACCTGGGACAACGCCTCATGGGTGCGCTACCTCCCATGCACGATCTGGCGCGTCTGGCAGGGCTTGAATTGCCCGAATTTTTGGGCAAAATGAACGGCGAGCAAACACCCGGAGAAAACGGCAAATCCGATACATCAGAGTAATGGCATGTCCAACACCCTGAACACACACCTCAATCTGGAAGCCCATTTCCAAACGGCCCTGCAACACGCACGCGGGGCAGCGCCAGGCTCGGGCGACTACAAAAAAGCGGTTGAACACCTCGAATACATTTTGTCTGTCGATGCCCAGGGCGAAGAAATGGACCGCGTCTGTTTTTTGTTGGGCAGCCTGCTCGATGACTTTCCTGAAAACGCATCGCGAGCCATTGCCGTTTACCGCCGGGGTTTGGAAGCCGATCCCCTCTTTGCGCCCGGGCATAATAATCTGGGCGTTTTGCTCATGCAAAATGGGCAAATCCTATCGGCCCTTGGCGAATTTAAAATCGCCGTACACCTCGAACCCGATTACATGCTACCCTATCGCAACCTCGCCCGCTTGCTCTTTCAACACATGAGCCCGGCACAAATGGAACGAGAATACGCAAGCATCACCGAAGAATTTGGCGTCAGGGCATCGAGCATTCTCGCCCGCCTATCTCTCGAACTCATAGACCTTGGACGCGCACAAGTCTATGAAAGCCTCTACACGCACGGCCATCGCATCAAAAATTTGATGGGTCTCTCCGGCAGCCGAATGCGCCGCGCCATACGCAATTTACCGCCAAATTCCGATGGCCTGGATGACCTGAAAGACATCGCACACGAACAAGAACACATCTACAACCAATGGGTTGCCTACTTGCGGTCTATGAAACAAGACACGATGAACCCCGCGCTGGTCGATGTGCCTCAACTCATTGAAAAAATGACCCACAGACTCTCTGCACGAGCAGGGGACAAAGAACTCATCTTTGCTGCAGAACCTCATGTGCCTCAGGTAAAAGCGGACGCTGGCATGTTATCTGAAGCCGTGACAAACCTGACCCTCAACGCCATCGAAGCCGTTGAAGATAATGGCGTGGTGAGAGTACAGGTCGGCGCCGATACAGAACGCAGTTCGGTATATATTGAAGTGGAAGACAATGGCCCCGGCATTCCGGAAAATTTGCAAACCCGCATATTTGATCCCGGATTTTCAACGCGAGAACGGGGCAATGGCTATGGGCTGAGTATATGCTCTCGCATTGCAGCGGCACACCGAGGCACGTTGCGCGTGATCAGCCGCCCCGGTGCAGGCGCGGTTTTTCGCATTGACCTGCCCGTCGATTTTGAAGTCTCAACACAACAAGATAGCATTGGCCTGCAACACAGCGTACCCGATACCTCGCGCGATCCAATAGCTGAAGAATTTATTCAATAAGACCCTTATCCCATGACTGAAATTATCGTTGCTGACGACCAGATAGAAGTCCTCGACATGCTGATTCGAAGCCTGCGAGACGACACGCGCAAGATCCACGCCTTCTCCACCGGGCGCGAAGCGCTAACATATCTCCAACAGCATCCCAATCAGATTGGCCTGGCCATTCTCGACCTCGATTACGGACCCGATGAACCCAATGGCCTCGAAATTTTACCACAAATGCTCGAATCCGTTCCCGACCTGCCCATCATCATGCTCACCGGACAGGGCACAATAGATACTGCCGTAGCTGCATTGCGATTGGGCGCAACAGACTTTATTGAAAAAGACTTTTATATCGAAGACAAAATCGAACTCAGCCTTGAAAAACTCGACCGCGTGTATCAAGCACTCAGGGAAAATGCCCAACTGCGGGCAGAAGTTCAGGACCTGGGGCGCGAAAACCAATTCTACCGGGACGAATTTGGCAAGCGCTATCAAATCATCGGCTCCAGCCCCAAACTCCAGCAAATCCTCCAGCGAGCGCAAACCGTAGCCCCCATCCCCCGCCCCGCACTCATCACAGGCGAACCCGGAACGGGCAAAGAACTCGTCGCCGCTGCCATACACTATAGCAGTGACCGCAAAGACCGCCCCTTTGTCAAAGTCAACTGCGCCGCCATTGCCGACCAGTTGCTCGAAAGCGAACTCTTTGGACACGAAAAAGGGGCTTATACTGGCGCGACAGAAGCCCGCCCGGGCAAATTTGAAGCCGCCAGTGGCGGCACCCTATTCCTCGATGAAATCGGCAACACCACCCCCGAATTTCAGCAAAACGTATTGCGCGCCATAGAATATAGCGAAATCCAGCGCGTGGGCAGCGCGACACCCATCTTTGTCGATGTTCGCGTTATTGCCGCCACGAATACCGACCTCGAAACGGAAATTGCCGAAGGCCGATTCCGCCAGGACCTCTACGACAGATTGCGCTTTGAAGTCTTGCACATGCCCCCGTTGCGCGAACGCCGAGAAGACATTCCCGCATTAGCCGATTATTTTGTCGCACAAATCGTCGAAGAAGTACCGGGCCTGCAAAAACGCGATTTTTCCGATGCGGCAACAGAACGCCTGATGACATATAGCTGGCCGGGCAATGTGCGCGAACTCAAATTTGCGGCCGAACGCGCGGCCTGTGTCGTCCGCGGAACTGAGATTGAACCCGACGATCTGCCCCCCGAAGTTTCTCAACAAGCGCCCCAATCACCCGAATTGAACGACGGTTTTGAATCACAAGTGCAATCCTATGAACTGAGTCTATTGCGGCGCATTCTCGATAAAGTCTCCTGGAACCAGCGTGAAGCCGCCAAACAACTCAAACTCAGCTACGACCAATTTCGCCACCTGTACCGCAAATATAAACTCAACAAAGAAAAACCCTGATTGCTATGGCTCTCGACATCCCCGTTCGGGCAAATCTCCAATTCTTTCGCTGTCTCAACGACAGCATATCCACCTGGGCGAGCCACCTGCCCCTTTTGTTCCTCGCTTCATTCTTGGCAATACTCCTGAGTGCGATATCGGGCACTTTGCTCCTGGGCAGCTTATATGCTGGCTTTGCCATCATGATCTTGCGCGCGCAGCAAGGAGCAAAACCCCATATGCGAGATCTATTTGGGCAGATCATTCGTTTCGTCCGTTTTTTTTCGATGAATATTTTTATTTTTTTGTTTTTTATTCTCGGCTTCGCCCTCATTTTAGTGCTGGTTTTTGTGAACAGTGATTTCTTTGCATTCCTGCTCAATGCATTCAAACAGGTCGTCGCCCGGGAAACGACCTGGGATATCCCCGCTGCACCAGAAAACATTGGAAGATTTTTAGAAGATAAAAATATTATTTATTATGCCGTCATTCCGGCAGCTTGCCTCTTATTTTTACCCGGCCTCATTTTTGTTGTCAAATGCTTCTATATCTATCTTTTGGCAGCAGACCGGGGTGTACACATCGATGAAGCCTATGTCGAAAGTCGCAAAGCCGTTGAACGCTATGGTTTTTTTCGCCACTGCGCGCTTATACTCACCGCGCTCGGAATTCTCGCAGGCTCAGTCGCACTCACCCGGGAGGTCATCGACAATGCCTTCGCCCAACTCTGTGTCTTCGCCCTCTTTCAACCCCTCGCCCTCGGAATTTTTGCATCGGCCTACAACCAGACCCTCTGTGAAGAAGCGCGACAGTGGGAGAGCTACAAACAACAATTTTCCGAAATGCGCGATGAATTGCAAACAGCGCACGACATGCAAATGGGTCTATTGCCGCAATCCAGTCCCAACCTGCTTGGTTTTGCACTCGACGGAACCTGTATTCCCGCCAACAGCGTCGGCGGGGATTACTATACGTACCGCTGGTTGGATAAAGAAAAAACAAAACTCGGCATCGTCGTTGCCGATGTCTCTGGCAAAGCCATGGAAGCAGCTGTGACCGCCGTGCGTTTCAATGAAATGCTCCGCTATGAATGCCAGAATCGCGTTGCGCCAGCCGATATTCTCGACGGTCTTAATGACTCACTGGAAGGTCAAATTGACCACACGACATTTATCACATGCTGCATCGCTGTGCTCGACGTACCCACAGGCGAAGTCACCCTTGCAAGTGCAGGACACTGTCCTCCGATCCACCTATCCAATCGATCTCAATTTATCGACATCACGGGCTATCCTCTTGGAATCCCGGCACTCGTGCGGCCCCAAACGCCTTATCGCGTTGAGCATTTAACACTCGCGCCCGGTGATCGCCTCGTGCTCTACTCCGACGGTGTTGTCGAAGCCCAAAATGCCAAACGCAACTTCTTTGACGACGACCGATTTGTCCGTTGCCTCGAACGCGCATCCATAGATCGGACGCCCACAGACCTGATTGCCGACCTCGTCGCCAATATCAAATCCTTTATTGGCAAAGCGCGGCGCACCGACGATATAACCCTCGTTATTCTCCAGCGCGATTTATCCCTTAACTCCTGACCCATCTCATGACGACCAACGACCGCTTCATACTCATACACTATCACGAAATTGGCCTCAAAGGCAAAAATCGGGGCAAATTTGAACGGCACCTGATGACCAACATCACCCGTGCACTCAAAGACGTACCCTGTGGAAAACTCGAACGTCTATCGGGCCGCATGATGCTCGCACTCACCTCAGAATCGCCAATAGATATTATCCGCGAACGACTCGCAACAGTCTTTGGCATCGCCAACTTTTCCGAAGCAGTAGTCGCCAAACGCAATATCGAAGCCATTCGAGAAACAGCCTGGGCACTTGCACAAAAAACCGACTTCCAATCCTTCAAAATTGTCACCAGACGCGGCGACAAAACCTTTCCCTTCAATTCGGACCAGATCAACCGGGACGTGGGCAAGCATATTCAAACCCTGTCCGGAGCCCGCGTCCTGATGGACAACCCAGACCTCACCTGCTTTATTGAAATTGCCCCACAACGCATATTCATCTATGCCGAAAAAATTTCGGCACCAGGGGGTTTGCCCGTCGGTTCCAATGAACGCGCTGTAAGCCTCATCTCCTCGGGCATTGACTCACCCGTGGCTTCTTACAAAATTATGAAACGCGGCGTCAAACTGACTTATGTGCATTTTCACAGCCAGCCCTATACCAATCGCAACTCCCAGCGCAACACCGAAGACCTCGTGCAACTCCTCACCCGGCATCAATACGTGTCGGACCTTTACCTGGTGCCATTTGTCGAAATTCAACGCCACATCATGACGCGAGCACCTGCGAGCTATCGCGTCATTCTCTACCGCCGCGCCATGCTGCGCATTGCAGAAGCCATTGCCCAAAAAGTCGATGCCCTGGCACTCGTCACAGGCGAAAACGTCGGACAGGTCGCCTCGCAAACCCTGTCGAACATGCGCGTCATCGAAGAAGTGACCCCGCTACCCATCTTGCGTCCCCTATCCGGTGACAACAAAGAAGAAATCATCAACGAGGCACGGCGCATTGGCACATATCAAATCTCCATTGAACCCTACGAAGATTGCTGCTCTGTCTTTGTGCCCAAACACCCCGAAACGCGCGCCAATTTGGAAAAAGTCCGCGAAATCGAATCCACACTTGACCTCGCCCCCCTCATCGAACAAACCCTTGAACAAACCGAACGCAAAACGTTTAAGTTTTAGCATACTCATTTTCCAACTCCCACCTTCTTGTGCCAGACCTCCAGCCCCTGGTACGCTTCAAAAATCGCCTCAATCAGATATCGAATCGCCGCACTAAAATAGCGTCCTCGCCGCCACGCCACACCGACCTCGCGGCTAAATGCCACCCCCTCCACATCCACCACCTTTAACGCCCCGGCACTTAGGGACTCCTGCACAGTTAGCAAAGGCAAAAACGAAATCCCAACGCCGACCTCCACCAGCTTTCGCATCGCCTCCGGACTTCGCATCTCCATCACCACGCCGGGAGACACGCCTGCTTCTGCAAATCGCTCATCCACAATTTTGCGCGATATGGAATCCGTGTGAAACAAAATCAAAGGCTCTTGCACCACCTCTTGCAAGATCGCGTTTTTCCGCGCGGCAAAAGGATGAGATGCCCCCACCACAAGCGGCATAGAATCCCGATAAATCGACACCGTCTCCACGCGCGGATGATCATAAGGCAGTGAAATAACCGCAAACTCAGAGCGATTCATCAACAGATCATCCACCAGATAGCGCGATGGCGCCACCTGTGCAGACAGAGAAACATCGGGATAAACACGCCTGTAATCCTTCAAAATATCCGGCAATAAATACGTCACAGCCGCATCAATTGCGCCAAACTGAAACCCCTCCCCCGGCAACACATCGCGCCGCTGCAAGTGGTCTTCTACCTCTTCGACCAGATCCTGAATCTGCATCGCATAATTCACCAGCGTGCGCCCTTCCATTGTCAGCACCACGCGCTTGCCACCCCGGTTAAAAAGCCGTACCCCCATTGTTTTTTCCAATTCAGCAATACCACTGCTCACCGTTGGCTGAGTCACATGCATCTCCCGCGCTGCCTGGCTAAAACTCCCGGTCTGTGCAACAGACAAAAAATAGCGCAAATGATAAAGATTCATATCTCACTCCAATTGTAGAAGGCAATCTATAGATTTTATCTATAATTAATATAGCAATTATTGATTTGTCTAATAAGAAAAAATCACAGACATTTGTTCGATAATATTTTATTAACTCTTTTCATGCAAGGAGAAGACTCATGTCCTCCAAAGTCCGAGTCGCCATCATCGGTGCAGGCAACTGTGCATCCTCCCTCGTACAGGGCGTCGAATACTACAAAAACGCTTCTGAAGATGATTTCATCCCCGGATTGATGCACCCCAACCTGGGTGGTTATCACATCCGCGACATTGAATTTTCTGCCGCCTTTGACGTCAATGCGGAAAAAGTGGGAAAAGACTTGAGCGAAGCCATCTTTGCACATCCCAACAACACCATCAAATTTGCCGAAGTCCCCCACCTCGACGTTCCCGTTTACCGCGGCATGACCCACGATGGCCTGGGCAAATACCTCGATCAGGTCATCACAAAAGCCGAAGGCGACACCGTTGACATCGCCGAAATCCTCAAAGCCACGCGCACAGATGTCGTCGTCAATTATTTGCCCGTAGGCAGCGAACAGGCCACCAAGTGGTATGTAGAACAGGTCCTCCAGGCCGGATGTGCCTTTATCAACTGCATGCCCGTCTTTATCGCAAGCGCCGGACACTGGCCCGAGCGCTTTGAAAAACGCGGCCTACCCCTCATCGGAGACGACATCAAATCGCAGGTCGGCGCCACCATCACCCACCGCGTACTCACTCGCCTGTTCCGCGAACGCGGCGTCAAACTCACCAAAACGTACCAACTCAATTTTGGCGGCAACACCGACTTTTACAACATGCTCGAACGCGAACGCCTGGAATCAAAAAAAATCTCCAAAACGCAAGCCGTCACCTCTCAACTCGACTACGACCTGGGCGAAGACAATATCCACGTTGGTCCCAGCGATCACATCCCCTGGTTGGAAGACCGCAAATGGTGTCATATCCGCATGGAAGGCGAAACCTTTGGCGGCGTGCCCCTCAACCTGGAACTCAAACTCGAAGTCTGGGACTCACCGAATTCAGCGGGCGTGGTCATCGACGCAGTCAGGCTCTGCAAACTCGCCCTCAACCACGGCCTCAAAGGCCCCTTGATGGGACCATCGTCTTACCTGATGAAATCGCCACCCAGACAATTCAGCGACGATCAAGCGCGCGAAATGACGAGTGATTTTATTCGCCAGTACGGCTTAAAAGACTAAACTTCTCTTCCTTCAACACAGCGTTTATCTTATATATTAAGCGACCCTGGGCTTTATGTCCCTGGTCGCTTATTTTTTTAATATGGGCAATGCAATCTATCGGAAAGGTAACCAATGAAAAATGTGCAAAAATTAAAACATCACGACATTGACGCATACACAGAACGCACCAGAAACGGACCCTGCTTTATATGCGAAATGCTGGCGGGTAAAAACCCCCATCACATAGTCTATCAGGACGACTTTGCAGTTGCATTCATGAACAAATACACGCGGCTCTACGGATACGTCCTGGTGTCTCCCATCAGACATAGAGAGCATGTAACGAGCGACTTTACAAAAGACGAATATTTGAGAATCCAGTCCCTCATATACGACATTTCAGAAGCTATCAAAAAAGTCGTCAGCACGGAACGGATGTATATCCTATCTCTTGGGAGTAAACAGGGAAACGCGCATGTCCATTGGCATATAGCTCCATTGCCCCCTGGCGTTCCTTATGAAAAACAACAGACTAAGGCCATCAGTCCGCGCGAAGGAATTTTGGATATTTCTGAAAGTGAAATGGAAGCACTCGCTAACCAAATACGAAGGGCGATGGAGGGGTAAACTGTATCAATATGATAATTTCTTGACTCCTGATTGCATCATAGTAGATTTACACAATGGGAATTCCCGTATTATTTCTCCCGTTCTAAAACAATTGTCGGAGGTAAACTATGGGACACACCCTTACATTCGAAGTACCAGAGAAAGTGTATAATTCGTTGAGAAAATCTGCGGCACATATTGGGCAACTCCCAGAAGTTTTAGCTGCTAATCTCTTGGCTGAGGCAACTGAGCGTCTTGAGAATGACCCATTGGAGGAGTTTATAGGAACATTAAAAGGCTCTATTCCCAATTGGGCAGATCATCACGACCAATACATTGGAAAATCAGTAAGAGATTCAATGAATGACACAACAGACAATAAATCTTCAGACATCTGATATTTTTGCTGATACAGCAGGTTGGGGCCACCTGGTTGACGCTAGTCAGCCGTATCATTCTCAAGCTGCATCTATTTATCGCAGAGCGAGGCAGGAAAAGCGCAGATTCATTACCACCAACTATATTCTGAACGAATTGGTCGCTTTGCTGATCAGTCCACTACGAGTCCCCCGACCAAGAATTGCTGCATTCATGGAGAGTTTGAAATCCTCTCCAAATGTAGAAATTATCCATATAGATGCTGCTCTCGATAGGCAATCGTGGGAATTTTTCAAACAGCGAGATGATAAGGAGTGGACTCTTGTAGATTGCTCGAGTTTCGTCCTGATGCAAGAGCGTCACCTGACAGAGGCATTTACGACAGATCACCACTTCGAGCAAGCGGGTTATATATGCTTGTTGAAGCCATAAAGCCTGATATACTCGCTGAATCTTTGTTTTACCATTTTATTTTATTCCTCTCATAGCATTTCATGATACCCAATCTCTTCTGCTCTGAAGATCGCATCCCTCCACAGCTACGTTTATAAGTCTGCTGTTTTTACATCAACCCTTGAATCATTCAGAACAATATCTAAACCCAATCACCTTCCAAAGGAGACCGTCATGGACAAAGTTCTCATCATCGTTGGAGACGCCACAGAAACCGTCGATACGCTATACCCATTTCTAAGAATACAGGAAGACGGATTCACCCCCGTTGTCGCCGGTCCAGACAAGCGGCGCTATCAAATGGTACTCCACGAAATCTCCCCCGGCTGGGACATCACCGAAGAATGGAAAGGGTATTCGATCAACGCCGACATCGCCTTTCGAGACGTTGACCCCTCCGAATACGTCGGCATCTTCTTCTCTGGCGGCCGCGCCCCTGAATACATACGCGACGACCCCGACCTCATTCGCATCACGCGCTATTTCTTTGAACACAACAAACCCGTTGCCAGCGTCTGTCACGGCGTCGAAATCCCATGTCGCGCAGGCGTAGTCAAAGGACGGCGCATGGCCTGCGTTTGGAAATGTCAATTTGACCTCGAAGTCTGCGGCGGCATCTTCGTCGATGAACCGTGCGTCATCGACGGCAATCTGGTCAGCGGCCGCGTGTGGAACGACCATGGGCAATACATGAAACACTGGATGAACCTGCTCATCGAAGAACGCGAAAAAATGAAAACCCGCGAAACAGTCGCAGCCGATTAAAGGACCCCAACATGATCATCTCAGACCTGTGCGAGATTGAAGGCCGACAATTTCCCGCACGCAGAAGAACACAGCCTGTTGCAGGTACTGGCACCCCCATCCCCACAGAGGAATTCTCCGTAGGATTTGTCACCTTTGAACCCAACGGGGGGCAGGTACCCTGGCACAATCAGGAACAGGAAGAAATCTACTTCGTCATAGAAGGCGAAGGCGAAATGTGTCTCGGCACCGAAAAACAACTCCTGAAAGCTGGTCAGGCCGTGTACATTCCCCCGGGAGAATACCATCAACTCACCAACACGGGCGACGTACCCCTGAAAATGATCTACTGCTGTGCCGCTGGCTTTGTTGCACATCCGCAGCAGGAAATGACCGGCACCCTGCCGAAGGCAGGCATCGACGTACCGCCCCTGCCCGATGGCGCGCAACCGCAGCAGACTGCCCCACCATAAACGCGAACAAGGACGGACCAAATGCCAACTTCACAAACATCATCCCCAGACCTGGGCCACTTGCAACCCCGTGGCACGCGCCGTCTCATCTACGTCAGCGACCCTTCAAACACCACCAGCCACCTCAGCGTCCCGGCGGCCAAACCCGAAGAACTGCGACAGATCGTTCGCAATTACGCCTCCGCGGGAAGTATCGACACCCTCGTACAGGAAATCTTCGCCGAAGCAATGACCATGTTCTGGCGAACCGACAAATGCCCCTACGACATCCGTCACCAGCACCAGCGCCTGGTACCCATTATGGACACGGGCGTCATGCCCGTCGAAATCTATATCGACGAATGTCATAAGCAGGGCATGGAATTTATCGCTGGCTTTCGAATGAACGACCGCCACGGCCACCACACGGAATTCTTCAAAAAACTCTGCGACGAAAAACCCGAATGGGTACTCAGAGAATACAAACCCTCCACCAGACGCGCACCGCCCGAAAACCGCAAATACGGGTGCTCCTTAAACTACGCCATACCCGAAGTACGCGCCTTTCTCCTCGCCATCATGGAAGAAGTCGCCAACCGCTTCGACATCGACGGCATAGAATTTAACTTCACCCGCCTGGCAGAATGTTTTCCCAGAGCTGAACTATCACACAGCCACAGCACCATGACCGGCTTTATCCGACAAGTCCGCAACATGCTGGACAACGCCCATTCCCCAACAGGCAGAGACCGAAACCTCATCCTCGGCGTCCGCGTACCCCAGCAAATGGCGGGCTGCAAAAATCTGAGCTTAGACGTACCCACCTGGATCAAAGAGAGCCTGATCGACTATGTCGCACCCGGAGATTTTGGATTCACTGACTTCAATGAAAAATACGAAGACTTTGTATCAATAGCCCGGCAGCACGACTGTTATGTCTATCCCCAGGTACAACCCAGACTCAGTATCGACACAGAATTTCTCATGGACATGCCCCAATACCGCGCCGCATTGCAAAACTTCTATGCCGCAGGAGCCGACGGCTTCTCGACCCAGAATTACTTCTTTCACTGGGGACCTCAGTTTGAACCCCCGGGAACTAATGGCGCAAAAAACCCCACAATGTATCCAGCGGCAATGAACGACCTCGTAGAATTAAAAGACCCGCAAAACATCGGCCCAGATCGACACTACACATTCCGTTCACTCTGGGCAAATAGCAAAAGCCTGGGCGAGGTCTATATCAAAGAAGAACTCGTCCTCTCCCGGCAAAAAACGGGACAACGAGAAACCTTCAGATTTCGCCTGTGTGAACATCTTCCCTCCGAACCCATTCCCTCAGAAAATACTCTGACCTTCTTTGCACAGGGCTTGTCAAAAGACGACGCACTCACAATCGACATCAACGGCACAAAAATCCCATCTCAAAACCTGAAATGGACCTGGGCCAATGACGACCAACCCCCATCGTGTACAATCGCCCTATCAAACCCGCCATTTATTTTTGGCGACAACCACCTGGGCCTGACCCTTGAATCTGCGGAGAATATTGATGGGGACATCGTCATTGATCACATAGAATGCGGGATCCGATCCCAGACAGACGGCCAATAGCCTGCGGACAAATACAAAACACAAAACGCCCTGGTAGAAGTGTTTCTTTTTCTCCACAAGAGATGTATCTTGACTTCAAGAAATTTTAATAATATCCTGAAGAAAGACCCATAGATCCTGTAGTCATCTGCGCCACAACAGAAAGGAAATGACATGGATACACAACCAGGCAGACAAGATCGGACGACATATCCGATACAAGACGATGTGCGACTGGAAGTCTATTGGCGAAATGACCGTGCCGGTTACGGACCCGCAGCATCTGTGTATGCATATAATCAGGAAGTTTTGCGTCTGGACTGCTTTGGAGAGGCAAAAAAACACGGCGGAAAAGGCCATTGCCACATCAACCTGAAACAGACCAGGGCAAGGCAATGGATGTACCCTCCCGGAACGGTTCGAGACCACATTGAGCACGCAATGCACGATTTGAAACACAACCTGCGTTTTTGTCTCACGACAAATGTGGATGAAAGGATTCAGCAAATCGAAATCGATCAGGAAACACTACAACCGATTGCCCAGGAGGTCGAAGCAAAAATGCTGGCATTTGCAGACAAGCTCGATCTATAATCAGGCGTTCCTTGTGGCTCTGAGAGGGGCTGCAAGGAATATTTGATCGAATTCTCGAAATGCTATTGCAAAAACATCTCGAATAACCGGAGCGTACTATGGGCACCCTGCACGGACATATTATCGACAGCGCGACAGGCGAACCGATCAACGCCAAAGTACACGTCCTGACCGCCAACGGTCGTTTTTGCCACCCGCGCGACGCCATGCTCAAACGCGGACCCGGCACGCCCTTCTTCTTCTGCGATGGCGAATTCGAAGTTCAAGCCTCGCGCGGGCGTACCGACATATTGGTCGAACGCGGCACGGAATACGAGCCCGTCCGCACCGTGGTCGAAATGCCGGAAAACGGCGTCAAAGACGTCGAAATCACCCTCAACCGCTGGTACATCCCACAGGAAAACAACTGGTATCCGGGCAACACACACATCCACTACGACGAAAAAGAAACCCGTCCCGATGACCGACTCGCCATTGACTGTAGCGTGGAAGGCTACAACGTCACCGTCGTAAGCGTCCTCGACAGAAGGCAACTGCCCTACGCCAGCAACAAATATCCCATCGGCGTGATGAACGAATTTACCACCGCACATCACGTACTCGACATCGGCGAAGAAAACCGCCACTACGGCGAAAACTCGCCCTGGGGGTTCGGATATGGACACGTCATGTTCCTCAACATCCGCAACCTCATCCAACCAGTCAGCCGCGGGCACATCCTCACAGCGCAATTCGACCCCGACTATCCCCCCCTGTGCTTTTGCTGCGACGAAGCCCGCGATCAGGGCGGCATTGTGATATGGTGTCACAATGGTCGCGGCATGGAAGCCCCCATTGCCGCGGCACTGGGCAAACTGGACGCCTTCAACCTCTTCGACCCCTTCTGGATGGACCCCGAATACGACCTGTGGTACAAACTGCTCAACTGCGGCATCGCCTTGCCCGCCTCTACCGGCACCGACTGGTTCGTCTGCTCCAACAACCGCGTCTATGTCAATACCAAAGGCGCGTTTTCCTACGAAAACTGGATTACCGGTATGAAATCGGGCAATACCTTCATCACCAACGGTCCCGCCATTGATCTAAACGTAAACGACCAACCCATGGGCACCACAGTTGAATTGCCCTCTGGCGGCTCGCTCGACATAGAATCCACATTCACATCCTATTACCCCATTCACTGCGCCGAAATCGCGATGAATGGACACATCATTCACAGGGAAAACTATCCCGAAGGCAAACGCGAGGGCGCTATTCGCCACCGGGTCAACATCGACCGCGACAGCTGGGTCGCTGCCCGGCTCTGGGGCAACCAGCGCGACAGCTTTGACCAATCGATCTACGCGCACAGCAGCCCGGTCTATGTTTCCTGCGGCCGCCCCCCTGCCGAGCGCAATGAATCCGCGCAGTATTTTCTCAACGGCATTGAAGACGCGCTCAAATGGATCGACACCTATGGCCGCTACAACACAGACCAGCAACGCGAAGAAGTCAAAGACCTCTTCCGACAAGGGCGAGAGGCGTACGCGAGTCTGACAAATTAAAACCCAAAACAAGAAGCCTAATACCATGACCGAAGAAGAAAAATATCTCTTTGACCTCAACGGGTATCTCGTCGTTAAAAACGTTTTGACCGAAGACGAACTCGCCCTGGCGAACGAAGCGGTTGACCGCCACCTCGACAAGGGGCGTATTCGCCCGAGAGAACAGCGTCTTGATGGCGACTCACCAGCCCTTGAAGGCACGCATGGTCGCGGCGAACTCGGCAGCCTCATCCACTGGGACGAACCCTGGTGCAATCCCTTCCGCGACATGCTGGCACACCCTCGCATAGTGCCTTACCTCAACGAAATACTCGGCAAAGGCTTTCGCATCGATCACCAGATGTTTCTGCTGTGGATGGACAAAGGAGCCGAAGGCCATCGCTTCCACGGCTCCTCTGGACCTGGATTTGACCCCAACCAGTATTATATATTCAGAGATGGCAAAATGCACAACGGCCTCACCGTCGTCTCCATCCAACTCACCGATGTCAACGCAGGCGACGGCGGCCTCTCCCTCATACCCGGATCACACAAAAGCAATTACCCCTGTCCGCTGGAAATGCGCCTCTACCAGAAACACCAGGAACACATCCGCCAGATCACCTGTAAGGCAGGCGACGCAATCATCTTCACCGAAGCCGTCACACACGGCACCCTGCCCTGGAAAGCGAATCATCCACGGCGGTCAACGCTCACCCGCTACACCGCCGGCAACATGGCGTATGTACGCGCCTACGACATACCCGAATGGGCAAACGAACGGCAACGCGCAGTCATGGAACCGCCCTATCACACGCGGCTAAATCGCCCAACACTCGAAGAATGATCAAGTCTGGGCATCCTGCGAAAGAGCACATCCCGTATGAAACCAATCACGAGAAGAGCACTCATCCGTTCCGGCCTTGCCTGTTGTGCGATCGCCCCATGGTTAAAAACTCTGATAGCAAGCGCCAACACTGGCCAGCTTGAACCACAAACAAGGAGGCACACCATGACACGGACATCATCTGGCGTCACCGACACCGAGATTGTACTCGGTGTATCCGCCGCGTTCTCTGGTCCATCCCGGGGTTTGGGCATCGAACTGTATCGCGGTGCCAGTGCGTATTTCACACACATCAATCAGCAAGGGGGTATCGCGGGACGCAAAGTAGTTCTCAAAACCTATGACGACGGCTATCAACCCGACCCCTCCGTCAAAAACACCCTGAAATTGATGTTGGAAGACGAAGTATTTTTGCTCTTCGGTTATGTCGGAACGCCCACCGTAACCCGCGTGCTCCCCATGCTCAAAAAATTCCAGGACAAAAACATCTTCTTGTTCTTTCCATTCACCGGTGCGCAACCCCAGCGAGAACCGCCTTATGGCGACTTCGCCTTTAATCTACGCGCCTCCTACCGCCAGGAAACCGCTGGTCTCGTGGATAATTTTGTCCGCATCAACCGAAAACGCATTGCCGTATTCTATCAAGCCGATGCTTATGGTCGCAGTGGATGGGCCGGTGTGAGAAGTGCCCTGAAACGGCACGGAGAGCAAATAGTGGGCGAAGCGACGTACCGCCGCGGAGAAAAATTCACCGGCAGCATGCGAAAACAGGTCGAAATACTAAAAGCATCAGACCCGAAAGCTGTGATCTGCATCGGAGCCTACGCAGCTTGTGCGGCCTTTGCGCGCGACGCCGTCAACCTCGGCCTGCGCGTTCCAATTGCCAACCTATCCTTTGTTGGAAGCGAAAACCTCTTGAAACTCCTCACCGAAGGACAGGACAACAGCGAGTCATATACGCAACTGCTCGTAAACTCCCAGGTCGTGCCCAGTTATGAAGAAACATCCACGCCAGCGGTCCAGGAGTACCGCGAATTGATGCAACAATACGCCCCTCAGCCACCCGAAGAATTGGTGAAAGAAGACTACACCCCTTTCGCGCAGAGCTTTGTCAGCCTCGAGGGATTTCTCAACGCCAAATTAATGGTTGAAATTCTGCGCCGTCTCGGCGACGACCCGCAGCGAAGCCAGCTCGAAGACGCGGTCTTCAGCATTCGAGATTTTGATCTGGGCATCGGCGAACAGGTCTCTTTTGGTCCAGATCGACGACAGGGACTACAACGAGTCTATTACACCATTGTCGAAAACGACCGTTTTGTCACGCTGGATAACTGGGAAGACAGGTTTGGCACAAAATGAAAATCAAAAAACTCTTTCAAAAAACGCGGTTCGGCATCTTCGCGCTATTTGGTATGATCAGCCTGTCAACATCCGCCCTGTGTATTTATACGGTCGATACACACTTGTCGGAGGAATACGAAAACAACAGCAAGAACATCGCGAAGACCATCGCCGACTCCAGTGTCGATATTCTCTTAAATCGGGATCTCGCAGCTCTGCAGTCGCTCATTGATCAATTCGTCGAAATCCAGAGCATCAAATACATCTATATTACAGATGAATCAGGTGAATTTCTCGCCCACACATTCGTGCCTGGCATTCCCGAAGTCATTCGAGCGGACGACCCATTTAAGACAGAAGCCATAGAACGCAACCTGCCCGGAATGGGTGACTTCGTAGAAGTTGGCAGTCCAATTCTGGCGGGCATTGCCGGCACCGTTCACGTGGGCATGGACACGGGACTGATTGCGCTCAAAATACAACGGGCAATCGGAAGGCAGGTCTATCTCATCTGCATCATACTCGTGGTAGGCTTCTTTGCTGCGATATGGCTCGTCAACCTCGCGGCTAATCCCCTCGGCGATCTCCTCGCTTATGCAGTGGGTCGCGCGCGCGGTGAAGATGGAGCCTCGGACGACAAACTGCTATCGCGTGACGACGAGGTCGGACACCTCGCCAACCTCTTCTTCTATCTTTCCAAAGGTGAAAAAAGCGATCAATCGGACACATAAAAATGCCAAACCGAGAAATACAGATCCCGCGATCAGTCATCGCGCTCTTATGCACGCTCCTGCAACTCTGTTTCGGCACCGTGTACGCGTGGAGCTTCTTTCAAACGCTCCTGGTCAGGCAACTCGGCTGGACATTCACAGAAACCGCATGGGCCTTTAGCATCGCCATCTTTTCACTCGGCACATCCGCAGCCTGGGCAGGCGCGACGCTGCCGCGATTCGGACCTCGCAAACTCGCAGTCGCGGGCAGCATCATGTTTTCCGGCGGCTATATGATTGCAAGCCTCGCCCTTCATCTGGACTTTATCCCGCTCTTTTACCTGGGATACGGCGTTATCGGCGGTGCGGGAATTGGGCTTGGCTATGTAACGCCAGTTGCAACCGCGGCAAAGTGGTTTCCAGATCGCAAGGGTCTGGTGACAGGCATCGTCGTGATGGGATTTGGCGTGGGTGCATTTCTCTTGAGCAAAATTTTGGCACCCTTTCTCGTACTGCGAACAGAATCGGATCTAACCCTTGTCTTCTTGTGGCTCGGCATTGTATTTGCCTGTATCCTCTTGCCCTCCAGCTTTGTGTTGAGCGATCCCAAAGCCGCAGTTGTACCCGCCGCTGCTGACGATGACCCCATGGAATTTGAAGACACCGTTGCGCCCTATCTGCGGTCTTCTGAATTTCTCCTCATGTGGATCGTATTTTTTTTCAACATCGCCGCGGGCATCTCGGTCATCAGTTTCCAGTCGGAACTCCTGCAAGAAGTTTGGGGATTCGCGGATCCATCTCTGGAACCGATGACGCTCGCCGAATATGGCGCCACGCTCATCGCCGTCAGTTCCCTGTGCAACGGCGTGGGGCGGCTCTTCTGGGGATTGCTATCGGATCGCATAGGTCGCGTTGGCGTCTTCAGAATCTTACTCGCCAGCCAGATGATCGTCTTCGGCATCTTGATGACAGAGCGCAACCCCTGGATCTTTTCCGCACTCGTCTGTTATGTATTGTTGTGCTTTGGCGGCGGCTTTGCCACAATGCCATCTTTTGTTCTCGACGTTTTTGGCAGCAAAAAAATGTCCACAATCTACGGAGCAATACTAACCGCCTGGGCAGCAGCGGGAATCTTTGGACCGCTCTACGTGGGGTACCTGAAAGACCAATACCCCGACCGCGCAGTCATATATTGCTTCTTGATCGGAATTTTTATGCTCGGCCTCGGCTACGTCTTCTCCTATTTATTAAACGACGACCGCATTCGCCTTAGTAGGCCAACACTGGAAAGCACCCTGCGCCAGTATGGCATTTTGCCCCGATAATATCGACTATCCAAATCTGAGGAATACGCATGTCTGAACTTCCACAACCGACCGAAGACCTCACACAGGTCAAAACACAACTCGACACCTACGGTTATGGCCTACTCGCCAACGCGCTCAATACGGAAGATCTCTCAAAAATAAAAACCCGTCTAAAAGAACAGGCCATAGCCGAAAAACAACGCGGGCTTGCATTTGAAGACGGGGGAGCAAAACAGAACTGGGGGGATTTTCGAAATAAAACAGGACAGGTACGCGCGGGGGCGTTTACACAATCGGCAGGAGGCGTCAACCAGCGCGTGTGGATGCTGATCAACAAAGGTCGAGTATTTCAAGACATGCTATTACACTCAGAGGTCCGCGACATCGTGGATCACGCACTGGGCAATGATTATCTGCTATCGAGCCATTCGGCCAACATCGCCAAACCCGGCGGCGTTCCCATGCGCCTGCACACAGACCAGTGGTGGATGCCCATGCCAACGCGCGCAGACCGAACGCATTTACCCGCAGGCTCTATCAGCCGCGAGCAAACCGATGAATCCCATACCGCATCCATCTGGCCCCGCGTCGTCATCAACGTAGTATGGATGATCGGCGACTTCACCGCAGAAAACGGCGGCACCCGCATCGTCCCCGGCAGCCACCTGTGGGGACGACGCCCGGACAATCCCGACGACAACACCATCGAAACAGTTGCCCTCGAAGGTCCAGCCGGCACAGTTGGATTCCTCGACGGACGCATCTGGCACGGCACGGGAGCCAATATAAGCGATCAACTGCGCTGGGCCATACTCACCACATTCTGCGGACCCCAATTCCGTCCACAGGAAAATTTTACCATAGGCACAGCGCCCGAAGTCCTCGCCGAGGCATCGCCCGACCTTCTCTCTTTACTCGGATTCAAAGTGTGGAATGCCTATGGGCGTGTCGAAAGCCCAGCCGTAGAATATATCCAACCCGGTGAACAATCCCTGGGTGAAATGCGCCCCAACCTCACATCTGGGAGAAACCCTTAAACACGCAGCTTTGTCAAAATAGGTAGGGGGTGAACGGTTCAAGGTGGGCCGCCTGACATTGGTCGGTGGTGCGGGCAACCGCATAGGGTTCGATTCCCTCACCCTCTGCCAGCCTACCCAAACATCTCTTTTGCAAACGCCAAATTCTTCTTACCCGATGCCACAGGGTCATCCCCCCCTGGCGTTTCAAAAATCAGCCACCCCTCATAACCGATCTGTGCAATCGCATCTCGACACGCGGGAAAATCCACATCGCCCTCGCCCAGATCAGAACGCCGCGTATCTTTAATATGAATCAATTGTGTGTGTTCAGATAAATCAACGAGCATATCGACCGAATCGTACCCGTATTGCAGCGCATTAGCCGTATCTTGATACACCCCCACCATCTCAGACCCCACGCCATCGCAAATCGTTCTCAATAACCCCGGTGAAAAACTCGTCTCCAGAGCAACCTTAATACCTTCATCTTCTGCGACAGGGGCGCATCGCTTCATGTCCTCAATCAACAATTCTGCATGCGCGCTCGACATATCGAGATTCTCCCCATCGAAATACGGAAGCAAAATACCGACACCCCCCATCCCCTTACACGCGCGAATCCCCTTTTGCACAAGACCCACCACGCGATCGCGCACAGCCTCATCTTCCTCATTCCCCTTGTATTCTCGAAACAGGGCAAAACTGATCGAACACGCTTGCGCGCCCGTCTCCTCAACCCATCGTCCAACCTCCTCCCGACCCGCCGCACTCAAAAGCCAATCCAACCGCTCTTCCTCTCGCAGCACAATCTCCACCCCATCAAACCCAATATCCCCTGCTGTGGCAAAAGCATCTCTTCCCCAATCCATATTCAGACTCGCATTGCGAATCCCGTACAAAAACATAGCAAATCCTTTCATAAATGTTGTAAACCTCAAAACCCCTACGCCTCATACGGCACTCCGGTGCGCCGCAATTCCTTAGTCACTGCAATCTGACACGTAACATAACCGCCCATATAGCCCGTAGCATAGCCGGGCCGCGCATCGCCAATCGTGCCCACAATCATATTGGCGTATTCGTACGTCGTATCGTAGCGATCAATAATCAGCGCCACCATCTCCAGCCATGCCAGCCTGAGAGCCTCACCCCATTCAGCCGCCCGAGCACTCGTCAGATACTCCTCAGCGGCCTCTACCACCGTAGTCGTCTCCACCACCGGACTGCTATTGGGAAACCCGGGAGAGCGATCCACCTTTATGGTAATCGCCGCATCGATCTCCACACCCGCACCTGTCAACTCGCCATCGCCCATCCGTGCATGGACATCGCCCAAAGAGAGCAACCCCCCGGGCTTTTGGGCGCGAATATGCACAGTACTGCCCGGCTGAATCGCATTAAAATCCATATTGCCGCCGTGGTCAATCGAATGAGCCGCCCACGGTTCGAGCTGAACCACACCAACCATAGGGCGCACCGGCACCACAAAATCCGGCGGAAAGTGGATCAACCCATCCCGCACAGGCGCCACACAACGCCAGTTGCCCCAGTTGGGACCCCCATTGCGATAAAAACCGTAGGGACCCACCTCAATAGCGATAATCTCAATAGCGACCCAGTCATCGGGCGCAATCCCCTCAATGCGAAAAGGACCACCACGACGGGCATAACGGCGGTGGCTTTCCCCAGAAGTAATCATCCCCGCACGGGTCTCACCAGCAGCCTCAAAATCATTATCAGCCCCGCCGACCGTCTCAATAACCACTGTCTCACCCAGGGCAAGCGTACCCCGCACCTCGCCAATAGCCGGATCATCCGGCCCGCTATAGTAAGGTGTACGCGTAAAGCGACGCATGATAAATCTCCTTATATAATGGGAATCTTTACCGCGATCCAAACCCAAAAAATCATTCCAATTGACCTTTATGGCCCGCCTCAATCGCTTCGCACAACCTCATCGTCTTGATCGCATCCTCAAGCGTGCTCCACGGCTGCGTATCGTTTTGTATGCACGCCACGAAATGCCGGGTCTCGTTAAAGTCGGGACCACCGACCAATTCCAGATCCAATTCGCCCTCAAACGGCTCTCCGTCTGCATAGATCTCACATCTGGGGCCACTCGTGAGATCCACATACGCGCTGAAGTCCTCCGCATGCGCTTCAAACCGCTGAATGCGGTATCCAACAGCGTAGTGGCTCATCATCACGCCCCGGCAGCCACTTTCGAACTTAATCACGGCATTGTGGCGCATCTCGGCAGGGTGGGAAGGCGCAGACCACGCCTCTGAGTAAACCTCAATGGCGTCACCTGCCAGCCACCGCAACAGATCCACATGATGGATCGCGTCCAATCGGATAAGATGCCCGACATCCCGGACCTTGTCCCCAATATGCGGCTTGTTGTACGTCGCCGCCACGTGAACGGGTCCGCCTCGATCTTGCAGCATGGCCCGAATCGCCAGCACTTCTGGAATGTACCGCCTGTTCACCGAGACAATCGCTCTGGCACTGGATCGCTGTTCGGCCTCCATCATCCGTCGGGTCTGATCCGAACTGATCCCCGGCGGCTTCTCTACCGAAGTGTGCAGCCCGGCCTCCAGACAGTCGATCACAATGTCGGGCAGTGGCCCCGGAAAGGTCACAACATAGACCACGTCCAATTGCACCTTCTCGATCATCTCCCGGTAATCCGTAAAAAGGGACGTCACCCCGTGCGTTTCTCGCGTGTGCGCCAATCTTTCTGGATCCAGGTCTGCAACCGCAACCAACGCCATTTCCGGCTCGTCCTGGATCATCCTGAAGTGGCTCTGTGCGTGACCCCCCGCACCGATAATCCCCACTCTTAGCTCTGACATCGTCGTACCCCCTCTTTCAAATACAGTGAGACCCAAACTCGCGGTATTCGCGCACGGGCAACTCGTGATACTCGCGCACCAGCTTTTCCAGACGTTCACATGCCAGTTCAAAAATACGCGCACCCTTTTCCGCGCTCGCAACAAACGCATCGCCCATAATACCCGTATCCTTTTTCGTATCGCGCCTCCGCTCGGCAAACTCCGCAAACGACAGATCATCACTAAACGGCCTCGTCCCCGTCAAATCGCTATCAATACGGCTCTTATCAACGAGATGTTCGCGCAAATGAAGCTGCACAGCCGTCTCCCACTCCCCGGCGTGTCCCACGCCTTCATTTGTCGCACTCCACTCCCGCAACTCCTTATCCACCATATCCCACCAGCTAAATGACAGCGTAAAAATATTCTCCTCTGCCACCTGCCACGAAACAGCGCGACAGGGCGCCGCATTGCCCCCGTGTCCATTCACGGAAATGATCCGCTTGAATCCGTTCGCATAAATACTGCGAAAAATATCTGCCAGCAAATTCTGAAACGTCTCCAAACGCAAATTAATCGTACCGGGAAATCCCATGTTATAATGCGTAAACCCCGACCACACCGGCGGCGCAACAATCACAGGGAAATCATCCACACTCTGGGCAACAGCCACCGCCATATAGAACGGCGCCGAAATATCCACATCCATCGGACAATGTGGCCCGTGCTGCTCCACAGACCCCACCGGAACAATCACCACGGGATCGCGCTCCAAAGCGTCCTCAAACTCGTGCCGCCACATCTCCTGCCACATCACCTTCTTATTACTACCATCATAAGAAGCTCTATACATAACTGAATCCTCCCAGAAACTCACCCTATTGCGAACCGCAAACAGAAGTTTTGCGATAGTTCTTTCGGTGTAAAAATCACGCGCGTGACTACCTCATCAGTGCGCCCCTCTTTTGATTCCTCTTCAAACCGCTTGACCGAAAACGCACCCGGTGTATCCACTGCCGAAAGTGTAATACCCTCGCCTTCGGGACCAATCTGAACCAAATTCCCGTCAACTTGTACATCCTCAAACGTAATAAACCCCTCCTCAAGCGTCTGCGGCACACCGTCAAACACATAGAGATCTTCCATCATCAGCATATTCCCATCCAGCACAAAGGTGCGCGTCAGACTCTTCACCGTACCTTCGGGATACGCGTGTGTCATATCTATCACCGCGCGTTTTTCGCCCTCACCATTCAAATTCTCTACCTCCAGCGTACCGAAATACTCCCCGCCGGGCTGCTGCAACTGCCCATTGATCACGGGCACAGAATGGCCCAGCGCATTGCAAAACAGAATATCGTAGCGATCTGGACCAAAAGTTTTTCGACTATAAGCAGGACCCGCAGGATCCGTCAACCAGAGTGCGCCCCCGCGATGCACAATAAAACTGCCGATATCGTTGTGGTTGTGAGGCACCCCATTATTCCCCGCCAGACACATCAGCGTCAACTGATCTTTCCCGGGCACCCCTCGCAACTTCGCCTGTCCCAAATCGGACAAAACATAATCTTTATCATCCGCCTCTATCTCCACCTCAAACCCGGAATACATCGCCAAACTGTGCATATCCCGCACCTTCAACGTATGATCCGAATGCTTATCGCACAGAGCGTACAATTCGGGCATATCAAAAAACGCATTGACAATCATAGCAGACCGCGCACCCGTATATCCGTGGCTCGAATCCGCAAACGTCGAGCGCAACGCGCCCTGAATATGCGCCGCGAGCGGGTACTGGCATATCCGATGAATTTTACCGGTCTCATCCACCATCAAATTCAATTCCCCATTGGTCTTCAAATACAGTGCATAGGCAACGTACAAAAAATGCCCAAAACCGTATTCCCAATACCCCGGCCCCTCTTCGCACCCGCCATCATCCGTAAACCCATCTATCGCATACGTCAAATTCACAATCGCCGCGTGGGTCATATGCGCCAGCACCACGGGATCCTCAATCTGATACAGCGCGGCGCGGATAATCTCGCCATTGCAAACGTGATTCCAATTCATCCGCACGGTCTTCCAGAAATCCAGATGCCTATAATTCCAGAACGGCTCAAAAATATGCTCCTCAATCTTCCGCGAAACGCGCGCTACCACTTCTTCTTCCAGTTGATCACCCAGAACATGTAAAATTTCTGCAAACGCAGCACCTAACGCAGCCGATCCCAGATCAATAGCTCGACCTTCGTGTGCAGCCATCACCCAGGTATAATCGTCGCAATACGCCCAGAGCAAATCCTGCAAATAATCCACATCGGCATTGGGATGTCCCAGCCACAAAGCCATCGCTGCCCGCTCCAACTCGCGCCTGCGATTGCCCGCCACAGCCTGTGGCAAATTGCGATCTCCAACCCGCTGATAATTGCGAAAAGCCGACCGCTTCAACACGGGAATATCCCGGCTCCCGTCCAGATTCTCGCTCAAATCATCCCACACCCCATTCTTCTTCGCCAACCCCCTCGCCCGCTCCACCGCCTCTGCATCCTTGAGATACGGCGCAGGTGACCGATCTGCATTTCGCTCGTAAATCTCCGCCAGATCGGACATCGCAACATCTCGCAGCAACATCTTCACCATATTCACCTCTCAAAAAATAAAACAGCCTATCCAAACCGATCCACTTTCAGTACAGACAAATCAATAGAAGGCACTTCATCTGAAATCAATTCTGCCACCAGCTTTCCGGTAACAGGACCCAGAGAAATGCCAATCATCGCATGACCAGCAGCGACGATCACATTCTCAACCCCGGGAGCGCGACCGAGAAATGGCACCCCATCAGGCGTACAGGGCCGCAAACCACACCAGATTTCTATCATATCGAGATAATCGGGACTCAAATCGGGAAAATACTCGGGCACAGCCTTGAGAATAGCCTGCACGCGCCGCTGATTGATCGAAAAATCAAGCCCCGCCAATTCAAGCGTACCCGCAAACCGCAACATATCCCCCATAGGCGTAATACCGACCTTTGCCTCTCCCAGAGAAAACGGCATAGCCGGACAAACATCAGGCCGCTTAAAAGTAATACTATACCCCTTGGCAGGTTGAATAGGCAGATTGATATGAAGATCACTGGCAATCACAGGCGACCACGACCCGCCTGCCAAAATAACGTGCTCCGCCTGGAAATCCCCCCGATTCGTCTTCACAGCAACCACGCGACCACGCGAAATCTCAAACCCCAGAACCTCTGTCTCCCTATGGATTCGAACACCCTTTCCACCGACATACTCCGCCAACCCGCGCACAAAGCGGTGCGGCACGAGATGGGCATCCTCGGGAAAAAATATCCCCCCAATCGCCCGTATCCGAACCCCGGGATTTAATGCCGCAATCTCATCCGCATCGAGAACCCGCGTCTCAACCCCCACTGACGACAAAAAACGCGCGTCCTTAACCGCCTTTGCCAACCCCCTCTCAGTTCTATATGCCGTAATCGTCCCCCGCTTCTCAAACCCAAAATCCATGCCCTTGATCGCTGCCATCTCTTCAAACAACGCCACACTCGCCATATTCATCGCCCGAATAACAGGCGTAGCCCTCGCAACATGATTCTCATTACACGCACGGCGAAAATGCCACAACCAGGACATCAAATCCCGGTCCAAACGCGGCTTAATATAAAACGGACTCTCTGGATTCAACATCCACTTCAGACTTTGAGACACCACCCCCGGAGCGGACAGTGGTATGCTGTGACTCGGCACAACAAGCCCCCCATTCCCATACGAACACCCCGAACAAATATCGCCTTTATCAACCAGCGCCACATCTCTACCCACAGCATTTAAATAATAAGCCGAGCAAACACCGATTGCTCCACCGCCAACAATCAATATCTCCGTCTCTTCGCTCATCTGTAAAGACCTCAATCAACTCAATTCGACAATTAGACAGTAACGTTACAATCACAGCCAGTGTGCGGCGGTGTCCCAAATCGGATTTAGTGATGTTACACAGCTTTAAGAAAATTTGCGTTGCTTGTCGAAAGTGTTGGTGATAATTTCACCTTTTTCTCTTTGTTCTGTCTTCGACGACTTACTTTTTGTCACCAGCAACAAAAAGTAAGCAAAAAATGCCGCTCTCAAACGCCGAGGGGCTGGCACAGCGCAAATCGCTTGTGTGCAAATATAAAAGAAGGTGACCTGCTGTGTTGGATGCAAGATGGATGTACAGTGCGAGACGGACTCGCACGCTGTGCCTAATGGCTTTTTGTCTAACCGTGTTTTATGATGGAGCATTTGTGATAGCTTATCTGAAGTCCTGCTTAATATCAATGATTGATTTGACGATTAAATTGTTACAGAATATAATAGTTTTAATCCTAACTCAAACAAATTTGACAAAAGGAGTCATAGATGGAAAGTATTCATACTGTCAAAATCCAACATCAGGACAGCGGAGAAATCTATACTGCTAAAATCCAAAAAGATGGCGAGTGGTGGATTGGAGAGATACAAGAAATCTCCGGGATAAATTGCAAAGAAAGAACGAAAGAAGAATTGCTGGAAATCCTAGAATTAGAGTTTTACGATATTTTAGAATATGATGCAGATAAGGAGGCTTGGGATAAGGTCAGCGATGCTTACTATGATACTCTCTCACAGATGCATACAGCAGTCTCGAAGCGAGACTACAAGGAAGCGGGCCGGCTCGTGCGTCAGAATCTCGAATATATTTCAGACTTTTTAAAAGAATACGTTAGTGAGTTCAATTCCTCTGGCATTGATTTTAACTTTACTGAGATGTATAAAGGTGGAATGATTCTTGCCCTTCTCGGTGACGATCAAGGGCTCGCGCGGATGCGAGAAATTGTCACTTCTTTCCCTATACTTAAACCGTTGATCAAAGAAGTCAATCAACATCAAAAGGACCGGCATCTTTTTCAAGCTATCATAGACGCTGTTGCGGCACATCCACACTGTCTTCAGACCGAAGTCAAAACACTAATCGGTGAAGAGGATGGTTACAAAGTTGCCAACTTCATCTCACATCTCGAGAAAGCCGGAAAGATCGTTCGCATCAGGGCAGGCCGCACATATAAGCTCCTGGCATCGGACTCACCAGATGTTCCTGAGCCACCTCTGAAGCGAATCGTCAGGTCGCATCGGACTCACCAGAAGTCTCCAAAGCTGAGTAATATTGATGTTTCATCACTCAGCTATGTGCCATTGCCTCGCGCGCCTCGCAAATTGCACCGTTGGGAAGACGGTTATAGGCAAACAACTATCCCCGAATTACGGGACTACTTTGAAGTTCATGATGCCGCTTGGCAAGTTGCGAGGATAGAAAACATACCGCTATCAGAGCGCCCAGACAACGCTTTTCGCCAGATGCACTACACCAACTCTGGCCACTTCATGATTGATGATCGTGGTCACGCAAAAGATCTTGATCAAATTGAAGCTGCTGCCCTGCGCTACGACCGAGTCGGTGAATTGGCGGCAAAGAAAGGGTTGCTACATGGCGTCTATCGTGTGAGTGTTCATCCGTTTGGTCATGGGCTTATCGCTATGTCACAGGACTGCCTCATTCACTCTTACGACGACCACCTCGAGCCTAATCTGGAGACCGCCCTTGTCGAATACTCCGAGATCCTTGCCATCAAGAATCACTGCGATATCCCAGATGATCAACTCAAGAACCATATCCGTTGCGTCTCGCTGTCACAAAACGCGGACTGCTACATCTTCACAGTGGAAGACAAAGCTTGGTGCGTGGATATAGATGGCAATGGCCTTTGGGGCTGTAAATTGCCGGTTACAGATGACTGGACACAAGTTGCTATGCCGAGCACGGAGTTCATTGTCGGAGAGGACACAATCTTGCAGTTCGCCGAACCTGTCGACTCCGCTGACTGGATCTACGCTGCCGGTTTCGCTACGAGTTCGAACTCAGTCTATCTCGCCAGCTATTCTGGTCGGGTTGTTCTGGTTGATGAGAAGGGAAAGGGCGTACTGGTTTACGATATTGGGAGTGTACCTCGCAGGATCGTTGACACTGGCGATTATCTTTATTTACTAACAGACACAAAACTCTATGTGCTCCGAGACAATGTGCTTCACGCCTTTATTGACACTTTCGGCGGTGGTGTCAACGTCGTTGATATAGTCATTGCACAAACTGGTTTTGGGTTGCTTGAGGATAAGCGTCTGCGTTGGTTCCAAGAGGATGGTCAATATCTCGGTAGCGTGGTCTCCAAAAATCCCATCCGTCGCGTCTATTGTACGGGTACCGAGATGGTTGTAGAGACACGCCAGAGACGAGCAATCATTCAAGGCTCTCCCAAGTGGTGGGAATAGTGATGGGTATGTAGTGGCAAGTGGAGCCCCAATAGAGCCTTGTGCATCGTGCAAACATCGAATCGTGCAGAAAAATGGACTACGGAGATAAATTTTCCAACGCCTATATTCAAAGTACAATCAGAAATTTACCTGATCAGGATTCTCTGAATCTACTCTTCAGGAAAAAGAAAAATCTCGTTTGGAACATCACCTCCGAATAATTTCTCCTTACGAAGATTCTCCCATCTATCGAACCGGTTCTTCAACTTGCTTCTGACACTGGGCCAGAATAGCTGCATTGGTTCATTTTCTTCTGTGTATTCTGATTGCCAGATATAGTATCTTCTGTCAACAATCTTTGTGAACAAAATGGAAAAGCACCAGAATTCATCGGCCTCATCCACTTCGCACATCTTCGCAAACCAATATCGCGCCCAAGAGTTGCGTTCATAAGCGTACTGTGCTGCGTTATGTGCATCTCCAATAAAACCGTCTGTATCCTGATAGCGGTTGAGTACATCGACATTGAACTCACAGTGATCCGAGAACCCCGCAACCATGATCGCACGGGCTATTTCCGCAGGTTCTTCTTTTTTTAATTTCGCCTCGATATACTGACGCAACAAGTCTTGCTTGTCATTTAGATGCGCGGCGAGGACTTCTTGCGAAAGTTCGTGATCATTTGTCGTTCTGTCCAGGCGTTGAAAACGCAATTTGTTGAGAATCTCTGCATTCGGGCCACTCCAGATTGACATCGCGTCAAGAGATACCGCCGTAGGGTAGTAAGTAATGCGAACTAACGGATTACTATCTCTGACCTTGTGGAATAGTTTAGCTGCTTTACCTGGATTTGAATTGCCCAAAGCATAGGCAAGATGAAGGACCAAATTGTGTACTGCAGGAAGCCGGGATTTAGGCACGCTGATTAACATCTCGTACCATCGGTCCGCTAAATCCTCATTGGCTTCAACAATTGTGCGAAACTCGTCAAGATCAAATTTGCCAAGAATCATATCGCACTTCTGAGATGTAAGCTCATCTCTGAAGGCTAAGTAGGCATCGTATTTGCGTTTTTGTCGCTCCTCAACAGCCTCAGCACTTTCCGTGAGCCGCATCAATTGTTCAGCCAGATCAGCTGGTTCGTCGGGAAAGCTGATGAACTCTTCCGGACCGTCCTCAAAGCCGACCTGCATCTCAATATCGGGTGCAGTGAGACCAGTATCGATATTGGCAACACTGCAAATTGCGGCATCCACGCGCAAGGCAACTTCGCGAACTGCATCCTGCGGTTCTGTCGAACTCCACACCTGTGCCGCCCGGCCATAGTAGTTGAATGACATACAGTCAAGTGCATGGCTGTATTCTATGATGCCATACG